>JBILKT010000073.1:0-7908 GCA_044376545.1 Alphaproteobacteria bacterium | reverse complement strand
AACGTTTTCTGCCCTTTATCGTCAGTCACTTCCACCTGCCCTGCCGCAAGAATCTTCCCCGTTCCCAACACACGCGTGATTTTATTTTTCTTAAATAAGAAATCGATACCCTTGGTCAGCTCCCCCACCACTTTATCTTTCCGCGCCAGCATTTTCGCGAGATCAAGTTTCACAGACCCAACCGCAACGCCATGCTCTCCAAGGCTGTGCGCCGCTTCCTCAAATTTTTCAGACGATTGCAACAACGCTTTTGACGGAATACACCCCACATTCAGGCACGTGCCGCCCAAGGTTGCGCGTTTTTCCACCACCGCAACACTCATACCCAGCTGTGCCGCCCGAATAGCCGCAACATAGCCCCCCGGTCCTGCGCCGATAATGATCAAATCAAATGTGGTGGTGGTCATAGAATTTCCCTCGTCTTTACATATAGAGGAAGTCTTTTACGCTGTTTAGGAAGGTTTGGGAATAGGGTTTTTGGAGCCAAACCATACTAATCAAAGTAATTATTAACCCTTTTTAAAGTCTTTATTGATATGCTAAGCTCCCGCAAAAGGAGAACGCGTTCATGGAAATTCTTATCGTCGCAGCGGTGTTGCTGATTATCCCCTATTTTTGGTATGTATCCATTATCGGACGCAAAAACAAAGTGCTAGAAGCCTTAGGCGGCATTGATGCACAACTCACAAAACGCCATGATTTACTGCCCAATGTGTTCACCTTAGCGCAAAAATTTATGACGCATGAACGCACATTGCTGGAAGAAATAACCGCTTTAAGACAACAAGCACAGGCAGGGGTGGGCGCAAAAAACGCCTCATCCGTGAAAGAGCATCTTCAATTAGAAGCCAATCTTTCAGGTAAATTAGGGCAGTTCTTTGCGCTAGCAGAAAATTATCCTGACTTAAAATCGGACACAACTATTCTTGAGGCACAGCGAGCATGTACAGAAGTGGAAGAAAATCTCAGTGCAGCACGACGTTTTTATAACAATGCCGTCACCGTGCTCAACAACAGCGTGCAAATTTTTCCAGGGTCATTGATTGCCAAAATGGCGGGTGTTGAGGCATATCCGTTCTACACCGCCGAAGAAGCACACCGTAAACCCATCAACGCGGCAGACTTTCTGAAATGACGATTGTTTTTGAAGAACGCGCCCCATATGAGCAAGGCTTTGCCGCACATTATGCGGCACACGTTGCGCCAGAAATCGAAAATCTTGAGAAGCTACGGCAGAAATTCCTAAATTATTTTTATGTGGTTTTGGGAGCGGGAATTTGCATCGCAATCCTTGCTTTGCCTTATTTACATATATTAGAAGATAAAAAAATTGATGCGATAATAGCGTATGCTTTTGTTGCAGGCGGATTGCCCCTGCTTGTCATGAAACAATTTAAGAGCAATGCAAAAAATATTCTCGCGCCCCTGATAATTGCTTTTTATAAAGATAGAACATTCACTGTAGAGGGATTTACAAGCGAGCAACACACAACAAAGTTTAATATTCTCCCTAGCTTTGATCACTATAAGGGAGAAGATCTCTGCACAAAAGAGAACTTCTATCAATCGTGTGAATTGCAATTAACAGAAAATAGAGGTTCTGGTAAGAATCGCCGAACCGTCACAACCTTTCAAGGGCTAGCTCTTCTCATCACCTTACCCTATACCGTTCATGCTCCCACGCGTCTTTGCATGGATAAAGGCAAGGTGGGCAATTGGCTCTCTAACATTGGTAAGCCCACGGGCGATACAGTGGGGCTGGAAGACCCCGTGTTTGAGAAGATTTTTGAGGTTTATAGTACCGATCAAATTGAAGCACGGCGCATTCTCACCCCCGCTTTTATGGAAAAATTGCTTTCCCTTAACGCCCTCATGGTGCATTGGAAACAAAATGGAGAGAATGTTGAAAGATTCTTACAGATAGCTGAACTTAAAGCGCATCCTGAAAATATCAATAATAACATGGCTGTAAGTTTTTTAGGGAATGAGGTGTTGGTGTTGATTGACTGTAGGCGCGATTTATTTGAACCTGCATCACTCTTTAAGCCGTCAAATGATACCGCCGCCATTCGCTGTGTGTTGTTACAATTCCATTTGATTGATGAAATATACAAAACACTTTGTTTGGCGAAGCCTGCAACTCTCTAAGAACCTGTTCACAATCTCATAAGCCCTTAGCGAAAATGGATGGTTTTCGAGAAACGAAGCGCAGTGTATTCTTCATACATGAGCATCGTATCGCAGAAAAACGCCATTTGCAGCAATGGATCATGAGATTGTGGGTTCTAAGCCGCCAACCCTTCCCCCCAGCCCCGTGTCTCCGCCGTAGGCAACATCACATCCTCAATAAACACTTGCGGCGTGGGGGTTTTGCCCCATGTATCCAGCTTTAACGTGCCTGCAATATGCAACGGCTTGCCTTGATTTGACAGCAACACCTGCCCGATATTTTGGTCAAGGGCGCGGAATGCCATGGCTTTGATGGTGCATTCGCGATCTTTGTCTCCCAACACGCAACGCACATGATTATCCCCCACCACGGCGGCTTGGCGAATAATCACCTCGGGCAGTAAAAACCGTGGTTGCGGATTACCCGCCCCAAACGGGGCGAGTTGCTCTAGCTTGGTGATAAAGTCCGCTGTGATGCCCTTCACGTGCATCGTGCCATCTAAATGCAATAAGGGGATAATATTTTGTGCCGCAATAAGGTGTTGCACCTGTTCTTCCAAATATTCAGTGAAGGCAGGGAGCATGGAGGCATGAATACTAAATCCCGCCGCCATTTCATGCCCGCCGCCTGCAAGCAGCATCTCTTGTTGCCGCGCAGCAATCACCAAATTGCCCAAATGCACGCCACTCACTGAACGACAAGAAGCCTTGCCAATCCCCTTCTCATCAAAGGCAATCACACAGGTGGGTAGGTGATAACGTTCCTTTAAGCGTCCCGCCACAATACCAATTACCCCTGCGTGCCACCCCTGCCCCGATACAATCAACACACTACTCATTTTTGCCTGCTCTGCCTGCACCAATGCTTCGGCAAGCACACCCTCTTCAATAGTCTTTCGCTCTTTATTAAACGCTTCTAACAGCGTTGCAATGTGTTGTGCTTCAGCGGGATTTTTCGTGCTCAGCAGTTTTGCGCCTAAATCCGATTGCCCCACGCGCCCGCCTGCATTAATCCTTGGGCCCAACACAAAGCCTAAATGATACGCTGTCGGCACTTCTTTAATGCCCGCCGTATCCATCAGCGTTTTAAGCCCCAAGTTTTGCCGATTTGCCATCACTTTTAAGCCTTGCGCCACAAACGCACGGTTGAGCGTGGTCAGGCTCACCACGTCACACACGGTGCCCAACGCCACAATATCCAGCAACTGCAACAAATTGGGTTTAGCGGTGCTTTTGAAAAATCCGCGCTGTTCCAGCACTGTATTGGTCGCAATCAGCAATAAAAACACCACGCCGACTGCTGCCAAATGCTTGTAATCGCTCTCCTCATCAAACCGATTCGGGTTTACTATCGCCACCGCCGCAGGCATGGTTAACTCACTCGCATGGTGATCAATCACCAGCACTTCCAAACCACAGTTTTTGGCGGCCTCTAACGGCGCAAACGCTGTGCTGCCACAATCCACCGTGATGACCAGCTCCACGCCTTGCGCCCGCAGCTTTTCCAGCGCAGGGGCATTCGGGCCATACCCCTCTTTCATGCGATCTGGTACATAGAGTTGAATGTGTTGTCCCACCATCTGAAAATAATTTAACAGCAAGGCAGAAGACGTTGCGCCATCTACATCATAATCGCCCCACACTGCTACCGATTGCTTGAGCATAATTGCTTCAGCAAGTCTGTGCGCTGCTGCACGCATATCTTTTAGATGTAACGGATCAGGCAATGCCTCTTTGAGGCGCGGCTCTAAAAACCCTTCCGCTTCTTCTAGCCCTACATGCCGTGCCGCGAGTAGCTGCCCCAAAATGACAGGCAACTGAAATCGCTGACTCAACGCCAACGCAAGACGTTCATCATGTGGTTTAAAGCGCCACGTTCTAGAGGAGGCTGAGAGCATCTGCTACCTGTGGCAGATTTTGGCCAGAAAGGCAAGGGGGGCATCCCAGGGCGATTGCATTAGAAAAAATAACTCATTGAAAAATAATGGTTTTTCAGAATTTCAACATTAAGGCCTATCGCGTAACATATTGTTTTTAAAGGAATAAAATTCCTAATGCAATCGCCCTGGGGGGCATCCACTCTTGCTTTTTTGTCTGTTTTAGGCTACATTTAAAAAATGATTGTACACGTCTATCAAACAGCGCAAGGAAAAGAGCCCTTTGTGGAGTGGCTTAAAACGCTGCGGAATAGCGAAGCAAAAAATAGGATTTTACAACGCTTAAAGCGTTTAGAGCAGGGAAACGCGGGAGATTGCAAAGCTGTTGGCGATGGCGTGCATGAACTAAGGCTTCATTTTGGGGCAGGCTATAGGGCAGTTCTAAAAACCTCTTTTCTAGGGCGATTGGCGTTGTCAAGCCTCGCTTCGGAAGCCGCACGTACCCTTATGTACGCTTACGTTTCCTCAGCAAGTCTTTCCTAGCCACTCATCCCGATAAAAGGGTTTTTAGAGGTGCCCTATAGAGTTTATTTTGGCTATCAAAACAATGAAATTATTTTGTTGTTAGGCGGCGGGGACAAAAGCACACAACAGCACGATATAGAGAAAGCCAAGCAACACTGGCAACAAGCAAAGGATAGAGACAATGCGCTATAGAACATTACACGAGGTGATTGTGGAGCATCTGCAAGACCCCCTGCAGGCAGAAGCCTATTTGGATGTTGCCTTAAGCGAGTATCAACAAGACGGTGATTTGCCTTTTTTCTTACAGGCATTGCGTCATGTTGCCGAAGCACAGGGCGGCTTATCGCACCTTGCCGAGAAAACAACCCTCAATCGCCAAAACCTCTACAAAGCCCTTGCAGCCAAGGGCAATCCCAAAATTCAAACGCTCGCCTCTATCTTACGGGCGATGGGGTTGCAGGGCGATTGCATTAGAAAAAATAACTCATTGAAAAATAATGGTTTTTCAGAATTTCAACATTAAAGCCTATCGCGTAACTTATTGTTTTTAAAGGAATAAAATTCCTAATGCGATTGCCCTGGATGGGGTTGCGCTTGAGCGTGCAAGCCCTGTCAAAAAGTCATTGATCTAAAAAGTCAAGAAAGCCAGCTCTCCCCTCTCATACCCCTAGACTTTTTCCCAAAATTGCGTATATGCGATACCCAGCACAGACATTTGGGAAAAGGCACACCATCATGGACTCAGTACTTATCATCGGCGCGGGCGCAGCAGGCGCTGTTGTTGCAAAAAAATGCGCTCTTAATCGCACTATTTTCAAGAACATTCATCTTGCCTCACTCACGCTGGCTAAATGCGAAAAAATTCAAGCAGAATGCGCCTCTCCCATCACTATTTCGCAGCTGGATGCCGACGACACACAACAAACCATTGATCTTATCAATCGAGTGAAGCCTCATCTTGTTATTAACATGGCGCTGCCCTACCAAGATCTCACGATTATGGATGCCTGTCTTGCAACAGGCGTTCATTACATCGATACGGCAAACTATGAACCCAAAGACATTGCCAAGTTTGAATATTCTTGGCAATGGGCGTATCAAGAACGTTTCCGCGAAAAAGGGCTAATCGCAATTCTTGGATGCGGCTTTGATCCGGGTGTCAGCAACATTTTTTGTGCCTACGCCCAAGAGATGTTGTTTGATGAAATCCACACCATTGATATTATCGATTGTAATGACGGCAACCATGGCAAAGCCTTCGCCACCAACTTTAATCCCGAAATTAACCTACGGGAAGTCACCCAACGCGGTAAATACTGGAAAAATGGTGAATGGATTGACATTGACCCCCTCAGTATTGCCTGCATGATTGATTATCCTGAAGTAGGAGAACGTAAGAGCTACCTCATTTATCACGAGGAAGAAGAGTCTCTGGTGCAAAATATTAGAGGCTTAAAGCAAATCCGTTTCTGGATGACCTTCTCCGATAACTACATCAAACACCTTGATGTGCTGCAAAATATCGGCATGACACGCATTGACCCTGTGCGGTTTCAGGGCGTAGACATTATCCCGATTGAGTTCCTGAAAGCCCTGCTACCAGAACCCTCGTCCTTGGCAGAGAATTACAGCGGCAAAACGTCTATTGGGTGTATTTTCCAAGGCGTGAAAGACGGCAAACAGGTGCGTCACCTGATTTACAACGTCTGTGACCATGCCATTTGCAATCAGGAAGCCCAAGCGCAAGCTGTCTCCTACACCACAGGCGTGCCGCCTGTTGTCGGCGCCATGATGCTGTTCCAAGGACATTGGCAGGGCAAGGGTGTGTTTAACGTGGAACAACTCCCCTCGCAGCCGTTCTTGGCAGAACTCGCGAAACAGGGATTGCCGTGGCATGTGCGGGAATTGAAGGCGGGCGAACAGCAGGCTTTGTTTGCGGTGGGTTGAGGGGGATTTTGTCAGAGTTTTACAACAGGCATGGTGCCTCAAAACACCCTACAGGTGATTTTCTGGCAACATCCTTCCGTGAAGGATGCGCACAATAAAAACATCATCCTGTCGCTTACGATAGTAGATAACATGGCTCACATAGCGATAGCGTAAGTATTCGTGCCCTGTTCTGCCACTGACAAAAACCCGCCCCCTGTTGGGCATCTCCGCTAATTCACACAAGGCACTTTCAAAGCCCTGCATGTATTTGTCCGTTTGCGCTTCCCCAAAATCTGCCATGCTCTTGATAATGATAGTCTTAATATCGGTATCGGCACGCTTTGATTTGGTATATTTAGCTTGCATGAAATTCTGCCTTTGCCTGTGCAGTAATCTCCTCAAAAGATACATTACTTTCGCCGCTTGCTTCCCCTTCTTCCAAAGCGTCCATTAACGCCTTATATTTTGCCTCCTCTTGCTCCAATAGACGTAATGCCGCCCGTACTGCCTCACTGGCAGAGCCGTAACGACCATTCTCAGTAAGATGTGATAAAAACCCCGTGAAATGGTTGCCTAGATTGATGCTGGTCGTGCCACTCATAGAAAAATCCTCTCATATCCTTATTTACCACATTACTATATTTTAGTAATTCTTGCAACATATCTATACCGCATATCTATACCGCTCGCATCTCAAGATTACCAAATAAATCTTGCGAGCGGTAAAGCCCGCGCGGCGCTTGAGCGAAACGTTGCACATTCTTCATGTGCAAAAGGTATAGACGAAATGTTCGATGCAGGCGTAGATATGTCCGACTATTGGGACATTGAAAACGCCTATCGCGGCGATGCTCCTCCCCAAAAAACAATACAGCTTAACTTACCCTTCAACACCCTTAGCAAAATCGACATAGAAGCCGCCCGCCTTGGCATCCCTCGCGAGGCAATGATGACCGCGTGGATTGAGGCGCAGTTGCCTGCGTAAACAATTGCTTCTCGCCGCCATAATACCCTCCTTGTCTGTCATTTGCTGTGGCTTGAAAAACCTCTTTTTATGTGCTATAAAGAGGACGTATGGAGCATCTATGACCACCGTTCGCCTCTCCCCCTGAACTTGACCAACGCCTCACCGACCTTGTGAAAGAAGCAGGGCATAGCAAGGCCTTTTATGTACGTGAAGCTGTTGCACAATATATTGAAGATTTGGAAGATATGTACATTGCCGCAAAACGCCTACAGGAAAAAGATCGCGAGTGGACATTAGAAGAACTCAAGCAAGGCTTAGAGCTTGTCCCGAAACTAACGTGTAAGGAGAAAGTTGAGATTTTTGAGCGAAAAATCCCCCCAAAATAGCGGGATATACTGGGGTATTTTCCCTATTTTGGGGGGATTTTGCAGCCAAAAAGAT
>JBILKT010000072.1:0-7910 GCA_044376545.1 Alphaproteobacteria bacterium | reverse complement strand
AATGGGCTCTCAATATCCTTCAACAAAAACGTCCCAAAAATACCTCCATTCAAAGACTCATGCGGAAAGCTCTTATGAACCCAGATTTCCTATTGACTTTGTGTGTTTTCTAATGCGATTGCCCTGAAGCCAACTGCCACCCGTGATCTCGCGTATTTGTTAGAGCATGGATACTTATCGCGGTTGCCTGGGGGTGGGCGAGGAACCAAATATGCGTTAAATTTGGCTGTGGAATGATAATCATGTCCGTCACATTTCCTTGCGAGGTGGCTTTTAGGAGATGCGCAATAATAAAATTTAGTGCTGAAGTCCCTCGCTCGTAAGTCACAACCTGTACCAACCCTTTGCAGTCCTGCCTATGACCATATACTGACACCATAGCATGACCAGAACGGGCAAAGTGCCGATTCATGACCGCAGCAGGAAGCGTTTTTGGATAGATTGAATCGTGTCGGTATGCACGCCATGCTGCCGCGCAAGCTGCGGCCACTGGCTTAATGCATCAAAGGTTTGCGCAAGAATATCTTGCACCCGCCCCAGCGGCAGACCAACCTGTTTTCCAAGCTCGCGCAAATGCGTGAAATTGGGGTTTTTGCCTTCCCCTAAGACCATCGTGCTTTGCTCGCCGCGTGGGCCGCTGGAAAACGTCAGGTCATAGGCAGGGGCAAGTGTCCACACGCCCGCATCATCCATCAAAAACGAAAAATTCTTGCCGTGGTCATCGCGGTTGTGGGCGACAACATTAAACACGGCGATACGGTACATTTTTTCCACCTCGCGCATGTCCCCCGTCAGGCGCAGGGTGAGGGCGATGAGATCCTCATAATCCAGCGCAGGCACGCGAAAATCGGAATGCAGCAAACCGCACGCCGTATGCACATGCAACCGTTTGGTGCCGTTTCTGTCAAAGCGCTTGCTGGCAAAATAGCCTGCCCCCGTTTTGGCGGGAAACAGGTGCGTGTCCATCATAGGAATGCCTGCCTGCCGCACCATCAGGGCATAGACATATTCCACCGCGCCGGCATCTCCCCCGTCGCTGCTGTTCGGAAATTTCACCAGCCACGCTTCAAAACCCTCAGGTAGAGCCGATGTACCATGCAGAATATGCTGGTGCGTTGCATCGATTCCAATCATCGCCTTGGGGCGTGCCCCTGCCGAAGAGCCACCTAGTGACAATAATTCCTGCAACACATCCTGCGGATTTCCTGCAAGTGGCTGCTCTTCCAGAATGCGTGCCGTGTTTTCGGCCACCAGATCCAGATTCAGCGGCGTGCAGCGTTCCGTATCATTGCCGCTATAATCGGGTTCATAGGTTAGCGCACCCATGCCGCGTTGCCCTACCTGTGCCAGACGATCGAGAGGGCTTAAGGTTTGCGGCATGATACCTTGTTGTTTGAGTGCGCGATCCAGTAATAACCGCCCCCAGCCATCGGGCAAGCTGTCGTTAAACACGCCCGGTAGTCCCTCAAATAACGAACGATCAAAGGTCTTGAGGTCAGGGGAAAGTGGCAGGCGCAAGGGGGAAATCTCTAATCCCAGTGCCAGAAACGCCCGATCATACTCGAAATAGATGATACCGTCTTTGATTGCCAAGCGGCCAACGGGGAGTGTTTCCCTCTGAAAATGCAGCCCCACCTTCAGGGCGGTAGCGGGCGTAACCTTCATGTGCGCCAACCTTTCTTACGGACAGGCTTTTTGGGGGGTGCCAATAGTTCATCCATCGACCCAAACGGCAACGGGACTGGAGCGGCTGCCGCTACCACTGCTTCTAAAGCCCCTAATACCATCAGCAATTTGAGAAATGATTTCAGTGACACCACCCCGCGCTGTTCAAATTTGCGCACCGTTGGCAACGGCACGCCCGATCGCAGGCTGAGCCCCTCCTGCGTCAAACCAAGCGCAAGCCGCCGCTCCCGTAAGGATGCGGCAAGTAGGGTTTGTGCTTTCGTAAGGGTTAAAAGTGCGCTCATAGTGTTAGTTTATAGGGTAATATGCATAATAGTAACACTATAATGTTAATTTCTTGCCAAGGCAAGGCATAGAATATTGCAGTTAAGGATGCAGCGAAAACGACGAACACCAGCCAAAAGAAGACAGATTTGGCACGATTAGGGGTTAATCGTGCCATTTTTCTTGCTAATCGTGCCAAATCGTGCCAAAGTTACTGGCACGATTAAGGAAAGAATGCTTCCCATGGCACAAGATCACGATTCATTGATATTCTCGCAAATTCTGGCGTGTCTTTCTGCGCAAGGGGCGGCATTGCGGGAATTAGAGCAACGCTTAGGAAAAGAGATAAGCAAACGCACCCTACAACGCGCCTTAAACGATATGCTGACAGCAGGGAAATTGGAGCGGCGCGGCAACGGGCGAGCGGTGCGCTATTATCCGTTAAGTGCTTCAAAGGATATAACGGCGCATACTTTCCCTTTGGCGGCGGACAGTTTAGAGGTGAAGCACTTGGTTCGGCGCCCCGTACAAGAGCGCACACCAGTAGGGTATGACATCGATTTTTTGCGCCGCTATCAGCCGAACGAAACATTTTACTTGAGCGAGGCAACCCGCACCACGCTGCGCCGCCTTGGCGAAACAGGGGAAGAACGGCTTCCCGCTGGAACTTATGGCAGGCAGGTACTGCACCGCCTGCTGATTGATTTGTCGTGGGCATCCAGCAGCCTTGAAGGCAACACCTACAGCCGCCTTGATACCGAACGCCTGATTGCGCACGGCGAAATTGCCGCTGGGAAAGATGCGCTGGAAACCCAGATGATTCTGAACCACAAGGCAGCGATTGAGTTTCTGGTGGAGAATGCAGACGATACCCGTTTTAATCTGCATACCTTTTTGAACCTGCACGGGTTGCTTTCAGAAGGGTTGATGCTGGATCCATCGGCTTCGGGGCGGCTGCGCAGCAGGCCCGTGGATATTGGTAGTTCGGTTTATAAACCCCACGCGCTGCCGCAGGTGATTGAGGAAGCCTTCCGTGAGATTTTGGAAAAAGCGGGCGCGATTAAAGATCCGTTTGAGCAGGCATTCTTCCTAATGGTGCAAATTCCCTATCTGCAACCGTTTGAGGATGTGAACAAGCGCGTATCGCGGCTTTCAGCGAATATACCGCTACTGCGCCATAATCTCTGCCCGCTCACCTTTCTGGATGTGCCAGAGCGAGCCTATATTGATGGGTATCTGGCGGTGTATGAACTGAATCGCGTTGAAATTCTGCGCGATGTGTTTGTTTGGGCGTATGAGCGGTCGGTGCAGGAATATCTTGCGGTGCGCAAAACCTTAACCCCGCCTGACCCGCTGCGCCTGAAATACCGCGTACCGCTCCACACCCTCATCCACCAGATTGTTACGGAAAATATCAGCAAACCCCTCATGCTGATTGAGCAGGCGGCGGAAGCCCTACCAGAAGAGCATCGGGCTGCGTTCACGGATATGGTGCTTGATGATTTGAAGCGGCTGCACGAGGGGGTCTTGGCGCGGTATCGGATTCAGGTAGCTGCATTTGAGAAATGGAAGCATACGAATCGCGACAGTTTTTTGTCGTGAAAACGGTTATCGCGTCACTTTTTGGCATAATGTGTCGCGAAAAACAAAAAACTGTCTTGAAAAGGTCTTACTTGTTGTGAGCGTAACGCAACCCTGTTTTAAAGTGTTGTAGTACATTAAAACATGCAGAATACCTTTTATAGTCATTCCAAGAAAGTTACTCATGCTTGCAAACTGCCCTTAGAATTGCTTATGTACAATAGTACGCATTGCCCTTTCTTGGAGCTGTTTTCGTTAGTGAGCAATTTATTTCTGGGAAAATTATATGTACGACCCGATTCAAGATGGCGTTGAGAAAACAGTAAGCTTTGTTCGTTACATAGTGGATAAGCCACCGATTTATTTATCTGACTTGGTGCATTGCTATTGGGAACTCAAAACAGAACACCCTCTTACAGATGATTTTCTGCTTCACGCTATGCCTGATGCCTGCGTGAACATCTTGTTTAACCTAGTGGACACCGACATTGCGGGCATTACAGCATTGCGTACAAAATATGAGATGCTTAATCTTGGAAAGTCGTTTCACTATGTGGGCATACAATTCTTGCCAGGCGTGTGGCATGGAAATTCACAAGAAATCGCCGATCAATTTGTCGGTTCTCCTTATGCGGGAGAGTTGCCTTTGGTTGCCACATGTAGGGATCTTGCTTTATGTGATTTCCCCGAGATGCAGATTATCATGTCAGCATTGGTGCAGCGGTTTATTGATGTGAAATTGGTGGTTAGCAATCCTGTAACGGAAAGAATCTTGGCTAAGCTAGATGATATTCGTACCGTTGCAGACATGGCAGCCGTTGCATGTATTTCTCCTCGCCAACTCCAGCGCACACTCAAACAAACAACGGGCTTTTCCCCACATGATTTGCTCAAGGTCTTGCGTATTCAACAATCATTTAAGCAGCACTATTTGGACTTATACGCGGATCAGTCGCACTACATCCATTCATTTCGAAAAGTCACTGGCTACACGCCTGCGAAATTTAGCGAGATGTTTGATGTCTGATTTATACAATACAAGTAACTGAAAGATTATTAGACTGAGCACTTCTTCATCAACAAAGGAGTGCTATATGGCAAAAGTAAATGCAATCGGGTGGTTTGATATTTATGTTAATGACATGAATAGAGCGGTGACTTTTTACGAGAATGTGCTGCAACTCAAACTAGAGCCTATAGGCGACCCAACGGGAGAAACCCAAATGATGAGTTTTTCTACAGACATGAGTGTCTATGGTGCTGGCGGTGCCTTGGTAAAATCTAACTATGCCCGTCCAGGTGCGGGCGGCACGTTGGTTTATTTCAGTGTGGAAGATTGCGCGAAAGAAGAATCACGCATTGTCGCCTCAGGCGGCAAGGTGGTACGCCCTAAGTTCTCCATAGGGGATTTTGGTTGGGTGACTTTGTGTGAAGACACTGAGGGTAACTTGTTTGGTCTTAGCTCGATGAAATAAGTTTTCTCCATCCTTTAGAGCTTAGCCCGAAACTCTACTATACGGTGCTGCAAATGGCGTTTTTCTGCGATACGGTTCGCATGTACGTTAAGTACACTTATCCTTCCGTTTCTCAAAAATCCGCCATTTTCGCCGTCCGCCTAGCGAGTTTCCGACTAATCTTTTTGAGTGAACACTCCACCGCCTATAAGGCGGTGGCTTCCCGCACCATATCCAGCCGTCCAGCCGGAATGGTATCGCTGCCAAGGGTGATTTAGGCATAGGTGGTGCGAGGCGTGGTCAAAAATCAAACTCCTCTGGGTTTCGCTTGGGCAAATGCACCGACTTTGGCAGTAAAATAACAACCGCCTAATCAGGCTCTTTTTATAACGTTGACTTTTAAAAATTTATGCTCTATAAATAGGTCTTGTAAGTATTTTACGCCCTATTTGAAGAGCAAAAAATCTCATGCCTAAAAACAATACCAAGCCCTGTGCGCGAATGACGATCGAGGCACTCGCCCTGCTGGCGGATGCGATTAAGGTTGCACGCCGTGAAAAAGGCATGCGAACGCAGGAGCTGGCCGAACGGGCGGGTATTTCGCGGGGATTGCTGCAACGTATTGAACAGGGAGATGCGGGATGCTCTATCGGGGCTGTCTTTGAAGTGGCCACTATTTTGGGCGTTCCCCTGTTTCATGCGGATCAGGACACGCTAACCTTGCACCACGGGCATCTGCAGCAACGCCTTGCGCTGTTGCCCAAAGATGTGCGCAAAAAACGGATTGCGGTTGATGACAATTTCTGAACGCCCCACATCGGAACGCCCCTGTTTTGTCTGGATCTGGTTACCCACAGAGACCGCCCCCGTGGTGGCCGGAAAACTGACGCATACACAGGGGCGCACTCTGTTCACCTATGGGCAAAGTTATCTGGAACGCCGCAACGCCATTGCCCTATATGATCAGGAACTGCCGTTGCGGGCTGGCACGCAGGAATCAGGCACGGAAGAATTGCCTGGCTGTTTGCGTGACAGTGCGCCCGATGCATGGGGGCGACGGGTGATATTAAACAAACTGTTGGGGCTTAAGGGCAGCAACAGCGACACCGCCACGCTGGATGAAATAACCTATCTGCTGGAATCAGGATCGGATCGCATCGGGGCGTTGGATTTTCAAGCGTCTGCAGCCGTCTATGTGCCGCGCCTATCCGCTGGCGCAACACTCGAAGAACTCTTGCATTCCGCCACTCGTGTTGAACAAGGCATTCCCCTGACGGCGGAGCTTGACCAAGCGCTGCATCACGGCAGCTCTATCGGTGGTGCGCGTCCAAAAACCTTGATTGACGGAGATGGCAAAAAATACATCGCCAAGTTTTCCTCTACCACCGACATTTACAATGTGATCAAAGCCGAATTTGTTGCCATGCGCCTTGCGGCGCGATGCGGTCTTGATGTTGCCCCCGTTGCCTTAACCCGCGCTGCTGGTAAGGATGTACTCTTGATTGAACGCTTTGACCGTGTTACTAAAGGCGGCATGTGGCATCGCCGCTTGATCCTGTCAGCGTTAACCCTGCTGGGGCTTCAGGAAATGACAGCGCGGTATGCCAGCTATCAGGACTTTGCGGAAATCATCCGCCACCGTTTCACCAGCCCGCGTGAAACACTGCGGGAGCTGTTTTCGCGCCTTGTGTTCAATATCCTGTGCAGCAACACCGATGACCATGCCCGCAACCATGCGGCGTTTTGGGATGGAAAAACACTGCATCTGACCCCTGCTTATGACATTTGCCCACAATTGCGCACGGGCGGTGAGGCCACTCAAGCAATGAGCATCAATGGCATGGATAAATCAAGTCGCCTAGTGACCTGTCTGCAAGCAGCAGAACACTTTATGCTGACAAAGCAAGAGGCAGCGCAGGTTATTGCGCAGGTACGTGGGGGCATTGACCAGCACCTTCTGGAGGTTTGCCGTGAGGCTGAATTAACACCCGTTGAGCAACAGCTTTTTTGCGAACGGTTATTCAACAATCCCTATGCGTTTGAGGGGTATCAAGACGTTTTGCGCTGATGAGCAGTATGGCGACAACCCTTTGTTATCTTTGATTGAAATTCAATAGAATAGCAACTATGAATTGTAAATCTTCAACAATTCAACAAGGGAGTTTCACTATGCAGCGACAACAGCTTCAAACATTCGTATGCCAGTTTAGCGTTCTGAACGCGCTTGAACTCGATAACTTGTGCCACCTTTTGATGACCAATCTGCACAAAAGCATCGAAAAAGACAGCGTCTTCCTATCTGATCTGCGCCCTGGTCACATCGTCCGCGCTATGGCGGCCACTCTACGCCAGATTATTGCCCACACCGCCTCGAAGGAATACTTGCTGAATTTCAGCAACATTGATCCGCATGGTCTCAGCAAAATCTGCCATACCCTGCTGATCAGCTTTGAGGAAATGCAAGAACAGGAAGGCGCCGATAAATCACTGCCTATCAATGATGCCGTGATGATTGAGGGGATGATCGACTGCATGCGCCGCATTCGATTAGAGCTTGCAGCTGATCGTATCGCGGAAGTATCCAGCATTGTAGAGCAGGAATACAGAGAAACGGGCACGCCAGCGCCTGTTGTTGGGCAACCTGATAGTATTTATCAATTCCGGCAACGTAGAGCAGTGAATGATTGAGAAAGGTTAAGTGGCACGTTTAAAAATAGGCGTGCCACCTTTTTCACCCCTATAAAAAACACACCGACGGTTGTATGTTTTTCTAAACCAGACGAATTCAGGCGTTGAATTTTTGTAACTACCCAGCCCCCTATAAAATTTGCAATACATTGATTTTCAATGATTTTATTTTTGGCATTTTACCAAATCAGGGACAAAAACGCTGTTTTTGACCTCAAAAACTGGAAAATAGCACTC
>JBILKT010000007.1:0-22477 GCA_044376545.1 Alphaproteobacteria bacterium | reverse complement strand
CGCTTTGCAACAGCGTCAATAGCCATAAAGCTTTCTAAGAACGATGGTGGTCATATAAAAATTTCTCCGAAATTTTGAGGTGTTAGGTTTTCGGGGTTCGGTTTTAAGAAAGAACAATGTAACTCCCGAGCTACTCTTCAAGGCACGGGGCGCTAGGCACGAGGAAAAGAAAGAGTATCAAAATAGTCCCTTCTTTTTCCTCATGTCTCTTGCCTCGTCCCTTGACAATCAGAAGATGGCTGTAGCTAGGCCGTTACAGAACAATTCTTGAAACCGAAAACCGAGAAGCTAAAACCGCATAGGGTACCGCTTTGCAACAGCGTCAATAGCCATAAAGCTTTCTAAGAACGATGGTGGTCATATAAAAATTTCTCCGAAATTTTGAGGTGTTAGGTTTTCGGGGTTCGGTTTTAAGAAAGAACAATTCTTGAAACCGAAAACCGAGAAGCTAAAACCGCATAGGATACAGCTTTGCAACAGCGTCAATAGCCATAAAGCTTTCTAACAACGCTGGCAATATTTTAATGGCCAACATCTAAGCTGATTTTCTAAGAGCTTGTCCCGAAACTAACGTACGAGGAGAAAGTTGAGATTTTTGCGGGAAAAATCACTCCAAAATAGCGGGGTATACGGGAGTATTTTCCCTATTTTGGAGTTATTTTGCAGCCAAAAAGATCAATTTTAAACTTGTGCGTTAGTTTCGGGACAAGCTCTAAAGGGCAGTTCTAAAAAATACATTCTGTACTTGAAAAAAAGCGAATTTAGGTTCAACAATAGACGCGCTGATTTAAAAGATTTTAATCTTTTGTCGCTATAAACAATTCTTTTCAAACTGGTGTCGCGTACATTCCGCAATGTACCCTTAAATTTATGGACGCGACACTATATACCGCTCGCACCTGAAGATTGTCAAAAAATCTTGCGAGCGGTATAGACTCAGAAAATGTAAAAAATACAAGGAGTAGACCTGTGACCAATACTTTTAAAGCGAAACAAACTCTTAACGTTAGCGGTAAAAACTACACTTACTATAGTTTACCAGAGGCGGTAAAAAATGGGTTGGGCGATATTTCCCGTTTGCCCTATTCGCTGAAAGTGTTGCTGGAAAACATGTTGCGCTATGAAGATGGACGCACGGTCACGGCGGATGATGTGAAAGCCTTCCCTGAATGGGTGAAAAATAAAAAATCGGATAAAGAAATTGCCTATCGCCCTGCCCGCGTGTTGATGCAGGATTTTACAGGTGTACCTGCCGTGGTGGATTTGGCGGCAATGCGCGAAGCGGTGGTGAAATTGGGCGGGGATCCTGAGAAAATTAACCCGTTGTCTGCGGTAGATTTGGTGATTGACCACTCGGTGATGGTGGATAATTTTGGCGATAGCAAGGCGTTTCAAGAAAACGTTGATTTAGAATTTGAGCGCAATAATGAACGCTATGAGTTTCTGCGTTGGGGACAACAGGCGTTTAATAATTTCCGCGTTGTGCCGCCTGGGACAGGGATTTGCCACCAAGTGAACTTAGAATATTTGGCGCAAGTTGTGTGGACAAAACAGGAAAATGGCGAGACGGTGGCGTATCCTGATACGGTTGTGGGAACAGATAGTCACACCACTATGATTAATGGTTTAGCGGTGCTTGGCTGGGGTGTGGGCGGTATTGAAGCCGAAGCCGCCATGCTGGGGCAACCCGTTTCCATGCTGATTCCTGAAGTGATTGGCTTTAAAATTACAGGCAAACTCCCTGAAGGCACAACGGCGACTGACCTTGTGTTGACCGTAACGCAAATGCTCCGTGCCAAAGGCGTTGTTGGAAAATTTGTGGAATTTTATGGGGATGGCTTGGCAGAGTTGCCATTGGCAGACCGCGCCACGATTGCCAACATGGCTCCTGAATATGGCGCAACCTGTGGCTTCTTCCCGATTGATGCGGAAACAATTAATTACCTGAAGTTCTCAGGACGGGATGAGACACGCGTGGCGTTAGTAGAAGCCTACGCCAAGGCACAAGGCATGTGGTGGGAAAAAGGCTCTGCTGACCCTGTGTTTACCGATAGTTTGATCCTCGATTTAAGCACGGTTGAGCCGTCTCTTGCGGGCCCGAAACGTCCGCAAGATAGACTCGTGCTCTCTGACGTGGCAAAACAATTTAAAGCCAAAGACTTTGAAGAGTTTTCTAAACTGAAATATGAGCAACGCCGCACGGCGGTGGTGAAGGGCGCGGGCTATGAGATCCCCGATGCGGCGGTGGTGATTGCGGCGATTACCAGTTGCACTAACACCTCGAACCCGTCCGTGATGTTAGCGGCTGGCTTAGTGGCCAAAAAAGCCAATGCGCTGGGCTTGACACGCAAGCCATGGGTGCGGACGTCGTTGGCTCCTGGGAGTCAAGTTGTAACAGATTATCTCGCGAAAGCAGGCGTGGACAAAGACCTTGATGCACTCGGCTTTAACCTCGTGGGCTATGGCTGCACCACCTGTATCGGGAATTCGGGCGCGTTAGACACCGATATTGCTGCCGCCATTGAAGAAAAAGATTTGGTTGCATGCGCCGTGCTCTCTGGCAACCGTAACTTTGAAGGACGGGTGAATCCGCTGACGAAGGCAAATTATTTGGCATCTCCGCCATTAGTTGTTGCCTATGCGATTGCAGGGCGGGTGGATATTGACCTTAAAACAGAACCTTTAGGTGTAGGTAAAGACGGCAAGCCTGTGTTTTTGAAAGACATTTGGCCAAGCAACAAAGAAGTGCAAGACACGCTGAATAGCGCGTTGACGTCCGCAATGTTCCGCGAGCGCTATAACAATGTATTTAAAGGCGGCAAAGAATGGCAGGGCATTAAAGTAACCCCTAGCAAAACCTTTGCGTGGAACAACAAAAGCACCTATGTGCAAAACCCACCGTATTTTGTGAGTCTCAGCAAAACGCCAAACGCAGTGAAAGATATTGTTCGTGCGCGTCCCCTCGCGATTTTGGGCGATAGCATCACGACTGACCACATCTCCCCTGCGGGATCCATTAAAAAGGATACCCCCGGCGGGCAGTATCTCTTGGCTAATGGCGTGAGCGTGGCGGATTTTAACTCCTATGGCGCACGGCGCGGCAACCATGAAGTGATGATGCGCGGCACGTTTGCCAACATCCGCCTGAAGAACGAAATGGCGGCAGATGGTGCAAATGGCGGGGTGACGCGCTTTATGCCCGAGGGTGCGCCGATGTTTATCTATGATGCCTCCATGAAATATCAGGCAGCGGGCACGCCGCTGGTGATTGTGGCGGGCAAGGAATACGGCACGGGTTCTAGCCGCGATTGGGCAGCCAAGGGCACGTTCTTGTTAGGGGTGAAAGCCGTGATTGCCGAGAGTTTCGAGCGGATTCACCGTTCAAATTTGGTGGGCATGGGCATTTTGCCGCTGCAATTCAAAGACGGCGCAAGCCGCAAAACGCTGGGGCTGGACGGGACAGAATTGTTTAGCCTGAAGGGGTTAAATGCGTTGTCGCCACGGATGACGTTAACGCTGGAACTCACCCGTGCGAATGGGTCGGTTGAGCAGGTGGAGTTACTGTGCCGCATTGATACGCTGGATGAAATTGAGTATTACAACAATGGCGGGATTCTGCCGTATGTGCTGCGGGATATAGCGTGAGGGAAGGGTTTAGGGATTAGGCACTAGGGTTTAGGGAAGAAGGAAGGGAGAATTTCGAGAGGATGGCTGTCCCCAAGAAATTCTCCTTACATTTTTTAACTATCCCCTTTTTTTTCTCCAAACTTGCGACCCAGATATATCCGGATCGGTTTCAGGCGCGGGTGGTTGAAGAAGACGTTTGCTAACCCGCCCAGTATCACAAAGATGCTGGCAATGGCAAACAGAAATAGGAATTCGTTTTTGAGGCCCAAAAGACCTCCCAGAATATACCCAAATTTTCCAACCAGGACTGTAATCATTGCCCCTGCAAAAATGAGAAAAATAAAAGCGGCTCCTGAGCAGGCGCCCTCAAATAATAATTTCACCGTTTTCATTGTGTCTTGTGTCTCCACAAAAATATTACATTCAAACTAATATATATATATCTTTGTCTAGAATTATTTTTATTTTTTGTGGAAAAACACGATAGGGGGCCCTGTATTCTGCCCCGTGGGCATTGCTATTTTGTGTTTTTTTGGGGTACAGTAAAACTGTATTATACGAATCCACTTAAGTTTCTGAAAGATTTCTGGGCCCCTGCCTTCGCAGGGGATTCGTCCTGAGTGAGTGCGTTCTCCGAGCGAATCCCCTGCGAAGGCAGGGGCCCAGTTCCTTCAGTTTTTAAAGCAGATACCAATCATCCTAGTAGAGCATAATTGATAATTGCCGTATATACCTTTTGCACATGAAGAATGTGCAACGTTTCGCTGGGGCGCCGCGCGGGCTTTACCACTCGCAAGGTGTTTGTGCAAATCTTGAGGTGCGAGCGGTATACTTCTATATTGGTTTCTGGACCCAGCTGGAGTTTACCCTCGCGAAGGCGGGGGCTGGGGATTCGACTTGAGTAAGCAAAACCACCCCGACCGAATCCCCTGCGACTCGCCGCGCAGGCGCTTGCGCAGTGGGAGGGGTCCAGAAATTCTAGATCCTAACGCCCCGCTGCTGTGCCCTCGCGTCGCGGATCACTCACGCCCACCAACGTGCCATTATCTTCGATATAGATTGCGTTTACGCCACTCGTAAGATTTGCCTCAACAACTTTGTGTCCTTTGGTTTGCAGTGCGCTGATAATACGGGGAGAAAAGCGTTTTTCTTCCAGCTCTAGATCACCATTTCTATCGACATAATGCGGACTCGCAAGGGCTGCCTCAAGCGGTTTATGCCAGTCTAAAACTTCCACCAATGTTTTGACAACAAACGGCGTGATGCGCGCCCCACCAGGAGACCCGACCACCATTTTCAATTTTCCTTTGTTATCAAACACAAAGGTTGGCGACATGGAACTGCGCGGGCGTTTGTTCGGCTGCACGCAGTTGGCAACTTTCTTGCCTTTTTCAATAGGTACAAACGCAAAATCGGTGAGTTCATTATTAAGAATAAACCCCGCCGCAAACAACCGCGAACCAAAGGTATTTTCAACACTCGCGGTGAGCGACACAGCATTCCCATAACGATCTACCACGCTGATATGCGAGGTAGAAACGGGTTCAAACTGGGTATAGTCGCCCGCATATTTTTTGCCAAACGGTTGCCCTGCCGTTGCCGTCCCTAGTGTTTTTGTAGAATGAATCAGTTTTGCACGACTTGCAACATACCGTTTATCGAGCAATGCTGTTTGCTTATAGGAGACAAAGGCAGGGTCAGCGATATAGCGATTTCTGTCTGCATACGCCAGCGCACTGGCTTCTGCAACAAGGTGAATCGCCTCCGCACTATCTGGTTTTGCCTTGTTAAACGGGGTTTTTTCTAATAACGCCAGCGTTTGTAGGGTTACAATCCCCCCCCCACTTGAAGGCGGCACACCGCAAATTTTATAGACACGATAGCCATTGCACACAGGGTGTTTTTCCAACGCCGTATAGTCAAGAAAATCGCTAATCGTCAATTTTCCGCGATTAACAGGGGCTTTGTTAACCGCAGCAAGCATAAGATCTGTGGTATCCCCTTGATAAAATTCTTTCGCACCGTTTACGGCAATGCGGTGGATAGTCTCGCCCAACAGAGGGTTCTTCAAGGTATGCCCCACCCGCCACGGCTTACCATTTCCATCGTAAAAGTAGGCACGGGATGCAGGGATGGTGGATAAATACGGTTCATTTTCCAATTGATAGTGCAGGCGTTCTGAAACAGCAAAGCCTTGGCGCGCGGCAATCACGGTGGGGTATAGCAAGTCAAACCATTGCGTTCTGCCATATTTTCCATGGGCATCTTCCAGCATTTTTAACAATCCAGGAACGCCTACAGATTTGCCGCCTACCACCGCACTGAAAAACTCTTGCGGGCGTCCTTTTTTATCCAAAAACATTTTTTCAGAGGCACTATCAGGTGCTGTTTCCCGTCCATCAAACGCGACAGTTTGCCGTGTTTTGGCATCATACACCAGCATATACCCACCACCGCCTATGCCAGAAGCAAACGGTTCAACCAGCGTCAACATCACGCTCGCAGCAATGGCGGCATCAACCGCCGTGCCGCCCTTTGCTAACACCGCTTCCCCCACTTCCGTTGCCAAAGGATGCGGGGTGACAATCATATAATGCTTCGCTCGAACAGCTGGCTTGGGGGCCCATTTATAGTAGCTTTCGGGCTGAATAGACTCTTTTGTGCTTGTTGATTTTTTGACTGCTGCATGTGCAACATCCACAAAAGGTACGGCCACAATCTCTTTTTGCTGTGTTTGTAAAGAGGCGCAAGCAGTTACCGTCGCAAGAGTGAGTAAACTAATAATGCGTTGCATGACGTGTCTTTCTATTTATATACCCGTAGAATTTGTAACTACCTAGCTACAGTCATCTTCTGATCCTCAAGGGACGAGGCACTAGGCACGAGGCACGAGGAAAAGAAAGAGTATAAAAATAGTCCCTTCTTTTTCCTTATCCCTAGTGCCTCGTGCCTCGTCCCTTGAGGATCAGAAGACAGCTGTAGCTTTATAAAAACCGATGCATAATATACACATCCACCAACCCTTGCGTACGGTGCCGAAATGCTTTTGGAACGGTGCCAATAATCATAAATCCTAAGGACTTCCACAGGGCAACTGCTTTTTGATTGGTACTAATCACCGTGTTAAACTGCATGGCTTGATAGCCATCCTCTTTTGCGATACGCAATGCACCTTCCCCCAACGCGCGACCGATCCCTAATTTACGAAAAGCGGGATGTACCATAAACCCCGCATTAGCAACATGGTTTCCACGAGTATGAAAATTAGGGCGTAAGTAGAAAAATCCTACTATCTTATCCTCCACAACAATTTTAAACTGCTGGACTTTGGGAGCAAAGAAAATTTCTTTTGCTTCTTCGGGTGTTAGATTGGGGTCATAGCAATAGGTATCGCCGTGCGACAACTCTGCATGGACGATTTCCCAAATACCCTTAAAATCCGCGAGGCAAGCGGGAACAACGGTGTGCATCGAATTGGGGTGTTCCGTATTTAAAATTTAGAAGGGAATATCATCATCAAGGTCAATCGCCACGGGCGCAGCACTGCTGCCACCCAACGCATGACTATCATCGTGACCGCCAAAGGTATCATTGCCGCCGCCTGAACCGCCCTTGCTGTCAAGAATCGTTAAGTCACCGCGAAAACGCTGCAACACAACTTCGGTGGTATATTTTTCCGCGCCACTCTGGTCGCTCCATTTACGCGTTTGTAATTGTCCCTCAAGGTAGACTTTTGAGCCTTTTTTAAGAAAACGCTCAGCAACTTCGCCTAATTTCTCATCGAAAATCACAACGCGATGCCATTCAGTTTTATCGCGACGTTCACCCGTGCTTTTGTCTTTCCATGACTCAGATGTTGCAAGTGTAAAACTTACCACCTTGCCGCTGTTTTGCATGGCGCGGACTTCAGGATCCTTGCCTAAATTTCCCACCAGAATAACCTTGTTAACACTGCCGAACATAATCTACCTCATCTTGTTTTCTTCTCAACGATTAAGATTATTTTTGGGGAGAGTAAAGAGGTTTTTAGAGGCTAAAGAAACGGCGATAGATCTATCGCATTTAATGTATTTAAACCCGTAACTACCCACCTAGCATGCCTTCTTGTTAAAAGGCACGAGGCGCGAGGAAAAAGAAGGGACGATTTTGATACTCTTTCTTTTCCTCGTGCCTCGTGCCTCGTGCCTAGCCCCTAGTGCCTAGCGCCTTGAAGAGTAGCTAGGGAGTTACTTAAACCCAACTCTTTTGGGCACGGGAGAAACGCGCGATAACATCATGACCCGACATAACGCCCCCCTCTACGCTACTGGCAATATCCTCTTTTGTGACTCCCGTCACATTATTAAGGCGTACGGCTGCCCAATTTGCCGCCATAAACGTGCTTTGTACAAACGTTACATTCTCTAGCGTTGCACGCGCAAAGCTGGCACGATCTAACACAGACATGTCAAAATTTATGTCTTCCAACACACTATCACTAAAAGTACTATCGGAAAAATCAATGCCTGATAAGTTGAGATGACGTAAAAACAAGCCCGATAAATTACTTTTCGCAAGATAGACACTAAGCGGTTTCGCACTCATCGAAATAAGTCTGCTCATCACAGTCAAGGCTTCATAAATTTCTGCCTTTGCCATGGCGCGTAACTCGTAATCATTAGTAATCGCGCGAATATAGGCCGCAAGGAGAGAGGCTGCTCGTTGCTGGTTATCTGCCTGCATTCCAAAATCACCGATGTGCTGAATGGCACTCAGGCGCAATAACTGATTCTTGTGGCACAACTGCACAAGATGTTCTGCAACAGGGGATGCGGGGGATTCTATCGGGTGCTTGGCTTGCGCTGTCGCGATGGCCGCTTGGGCAAGGGCTTGTGTTTTCAAGAGCCGCTTCCGCACGCTATACAGCACGGCAAAACAGCTTAATGTTAGCATGAAAAGAATGGCAAGCGTGGAAAATTCTAACACAGAAAAATGGAGAGGCTGCTGAAGAAGCATGGTATTATTGAGGGTGGGGGAAGCATTGAGAAAATTAGTTTCTGCTGCAGCATCTTCGCGCATGACAAGATGTGTTGACAGCTTCGCTTGTGCCGCAGTGACAATGGACAAGAGCGAAATCGTTATGAAAGCAAAAAAAAGATGTCGCTGCATGATGATACCTGCTTATTATTATAAATTTTGATGAATATAACAATCCATCACGCAAGATGCAAGTATGTTTTTCAATTCTTTATAAAAAAATGTGGTTAAAATGCTTTTATGTCTTGCAGAAACTTCTGCGGCGCTAATTTTCCCTGCACCACCCCTGCCACAAGGGCGCATAAAGGCATCACAACATTATGTCTTGAAGCAAGGCGTTGCAGGGTGAGGGCGTTCACTGCCCCTTCCACCACAAAGCGTTTGGCGGCAGCAAGCTCTCCGCCCACAGCTTGAGCGCTGGCAAGAGTAAATCCATAACTATAGTTGCGGGAAGAGGTGCTGGTGGCGGTGAGCAGCAAATCGCCCAAACCCGCCAAGCCTTCTAACGTCTCACGCGCAGCCCCTAATGCCAACCCCAACGCGACCATTTCTGCAAAGCCTTTGGTGACAAGGGCGGCTTTCATGTTCTCGCCTGCGCCCAACCCTGCCGCCATGCCGCACGCAATCGCAATCACGTTTTTCACAATGCCGCCCACTTGTGCACCGATTGCATCACGGCTTGTGTGCACCGTGAAGGCGGGGGTTGCAAAGAGTGTGGCAATGGCAAAGAGGCGTTCTGCCTCAAGATTCTGCGCCGCAAGCACAACGGCGGTAGGCTGTTTTTGGGCAACTTCTTTCGCAAAGCTGGGGCCCGTGAGCACACAGACGTGATTATTCGGAAGTGCCGTTGCAACGACGTCAGAAAGCAGGGTGGCGTTATCCGTTGCCAAGCCCTTGCTGGCGAGGATGATAACGGTTTCAGACGACAACGCACCCACTAGGCTTTCCACAATGGGGGGAACAAATTGAGAGGGGGTGGCGAGAACGAGCACATCGCTGTTGCAAACATCACTAAGTTTATGGGTGGCGTAAAGAGTTTCGGGCAAGACAATCTCGCCTAAATAGGCGGGGTTTTTGTGATACGTATTGATGGACAATTCAATTTCTTGACGGTTGCACCAGAGCGTGATGGGCGCATGTTTGGTGGACAAAACCATCGCAAGGGCTGTGCCCCATGCGCCTGCGCCTATTACGCTGATTTTTTGTGTATTCTGCATGCTATTGATGATATACCGCTCGCACCTCAATATTTGCACAAACACGTTGCGAGCGGTAAAGCCCGCGCGGCGCTTGAGCGAAACGTTGCACATTCTTCCTGTGCAACAAGTATACGGTGTCGCCATACTTTTTACAATTGTATAACAGGGCTTTTCGCGATAAAAGATAGCTTGAAGGATAGAAATTATGCCAAAGCTAGAAAACACCCCCGCGCCACTGACCCCTGAAGCCGCTCTGCTGAAAGCAAAAACCTTGGCAGAAGCCTTGCCGTATATGCGGCAATATGCGGGAAAAACGTTTGTCATTAAATATGGCGGGCATGCCATGGGCGATGAAGAGTTGTTTCGTCAGTTCGCGCAAGATGTGGTGCTGTTAAAGCAGGTGGGGATTAATCCGATTGTGGTGCATGGCGGAGGGCCACAGATAGGGCAAATGCTCGAGCGCCTTAAAATTAAAAGTGAATTTATTGACGGCTTAAGAGTGACAGATGCCGCCACCGTGGAAATTGTGGAAATGGTGCTGTGTGGCGCGATTAATAAGGAAATCGTGGCGGAAATTAATAAGGCCGGCGGCACGGCGATTGGCTTATCAGGCAAGGATGGCAATCTGATTGTAGCAGAAAAACTTAACCATAAACCCGCCATTGAGTCCAACCTTGAGAAGGTGTTAGACCTTGGCTTTGTGGGCACGCCTAAACGTATTAACCCTGATATTCTGCATACCTTTGAAAAATCTGATATTATTCCTGTTATCGCGCCCATTGGCTTGGGCAAAAAAGGTGAGACGTATAATATCAATGCAGACACGGTGGCGGGCGCAATTGCTGCCGCCATGAAAGCAACGCGCTTACTCTTACTCACGGATATTGTGGGAGTGCTGGACAAAGAGAAAAAGTTATTGCCCAGCCTCACCAAAAAAGAAGTCAAAGTGCTGATTAGCGATGGCACAATCAGTGGGGGCATGATTCCGAAAATTACGACGTGCTTGGATGCGGTGGAAGAAGGCGTTGAAGCCGCGGTTATTTTGGATGGTCGCGTACCGCATGCCCTTCTTATTGAAACCTTCACCACGGGTGGCGCAGGCACAATTATTCAACAGAAGTAAGAAAACTTGGTACACCATTGAATTTCAGCTATGGGTACTATTAACATCCTGTCCATGCACTATTCATAAACTCTCTATGAACGATCCCCCTCCGCCCTTACTCTCTGGTGTGCATATAAACCGCAAAGGGACTATCCCTGCGGTATCTCTGTTGAATTTACACAAAAGCTATAATGGCAATAAGGTGCTGAAGGGCGTTTCTCTTACAGCCCAAGATCATGATATTATTAGTATTATTGGCAGCAGTGGATCGGGCAAAAGCACGCTGTTACGCTGTATTAATTTGCTTGAGATGCCCGATCAGGGCGAAATCCGGATTAAAGATGAGCTGATTGCCATCAAACGCACCGTGAATTTCGCAAAACCCGCCAAGATGAAGCAAATTGAACGGTTGCGCACACGCCTTGGCATGGTGTTTCAAAACTTCAATTTGTGGTCGCATTTGACGGTGCTGCAAAACGTGATTGAAGCCCCCATTCACGTTAAAAACATCCCTAATGCGGAGGCCATTGAAAAAGCAGAAGCGCTCTTGCACAAAGTGGGCATCTATAACAAACGCCATGAATACCCTGCGTTTTTATCAGGCGGCGAAAAGCAACGGGCGGCGATTGCCCGCGCTTTGGCAATGGAACCGCAAGTGATGCTGTTTGACGAGCCTACCTCCGCGCTTGACCCCGAGCGGGTGGGCGAAGTCCTCAAAGTTATCCGCACCCTTGCCGAAGAAGGACGCACCATGATTATGGTGACCCATGAAATGCATTTTGCGCGTGAAGTTTCCTCGGAAATCGTTTATATCCATGAAGGAAAAATAGCGGAGCAAGGCAAACCTGAACAGGTGCTGGGTAATCCGCAAACGGAACAATGTCGAAATTTCTTGGCGCGGCACTTGCGTCCCGCCAATACTATAGTATACACCACTGATGGGAGAGACGATCGTGCGTAAAATATTGTTAAGTCTGATTATTGTGGGGATTGCTGTTGCAGCGTACTACACTGTAGGACAAAAAATTTCCGTTGACTCAAAAAAAGCTGATGCATTGCGGGTTGTCCGCATCGGCACAGAAGGGGCCTATGCACCGTTCAATTTCACCGATGAACAGGGGCAGCTTAAGGGCTTTGATGTTGAAATTGCCCAAGCAGTTTGCAAAAAAGCAAAGTTAGAATGCGTTTTCACCGCGCAAGATTGGGATGGTCTCATCCCTGGGTTGTTGGCGCGGAAGTTTGATATGATTGCCTCCAGCATGTCCATTACCAGTGAGCGTGCCAAAGCGATTGCTTTTAGTGAACACTATTACCGCACCCCCATTCGCTTTGTGTCATTAAAAAACACCACGCTTGTGTGCACAAAAGAAGGGTTGCGCGGCAAAAAACTGGGGGCTCAACGTGCCACCACCAGCGCGCTCTATTTACAAGAGAATTTTGGCGATGTTGCCGATATTAAACTCTATGACACTTGGGAAACTGCACGGCTTGACCTCAGTGCTGGGCGCATTGATGCCGTGTTAAGCGATGCGATTAGCAGTTGGCACTGGCTGCAAACCCCCCAAGGCGTGAATGCACAGTTTCGCGGAGAAACCGTCTACGTTGATAGCGGGATTGGCTTTGGGATGCGGAAAAGCGATGAAGATTTGCTGAAGCAAATCAATGCGGGTTTGGCAGAGATTATTAAAAGCGGCGAGTATGATACTATTAGCAAGAAGTATTTTCCGTTTAGTATTTATTAAAGGCACGAGGGAAAAAGTGTCGCTGGGTATTTCCTCATGCCTTAAACACCTTATTTAGAGTTTGTCCCGAAACTAACGCATGAGGAGAAAATCGAGATTCTTGTGCGAAAAATTACCCCAAAATAGCGCGATATACTGGGGTATTTTTCCTATTTTGGGGTGATTTTGCAGCCAAAAAGATCAATTTTAAACTTGTGCGTTAGTTTCGGGACAAGCTCTAAAAGAATGCATCATAAATTAAAGTAGCTGGCCCCCTGCCTTCGCAGGGGATTCGCTCGGAGAACGCGTTCAGTCGGAACGAATCCCCTGCGAAGGCAGGGGGCCAGCAAGTTTTAGAAACTTAAGCGAATTGGTATTATTTAGAGAATATATTACTTAATGCTATCCATTGTAAATAACGTTGCGCCCGTGCTTCCGCACCTCCATCATCTGATGATGGGGGTAATGCTCACTATTAAAGCAACGGTTATTATCGCAAGCATCGGGCTGATGTTAGGGATTATTGGCGCGGCGGCAAGGCTATCGCGTTTTACTCTGTTGCAGGGTGCCGCCAGAATATATGCGCATATTTTCAGAGGCTTGCCCGAGATTGTGATTGTGCTTGCTAGTTATTTTGGGGCGAGTGCGCTTATCACCACGCTTTTTCCTAACAGTACCTTTGAACTTGCGCCGTTTTGGGCAGGCTGTTGTGCGCTTTCGTTAACGTTTGGGGCTTATGCAACAGAGATTTTACGGGCGGCGTATCTTGCTATTCCTGTAGGCGAAGTGGAGGCGGCTGTTGCCTTTGGTATGCCATCACACACCCGTTTTTTCAGAATTATTATGCCGCAATCCATCCGCTATGCTTTGGCGGGGTTAAGCAATCTGTTTCTTGTTTTTCTCAAAGAAACGTCGCTGCTATCGGTGATTGGCGTGGCGGAACTGATGCGCCAAACCAAAATTGCGATTAATTATACATCCTTACCCTTCTCTTTTTATTTTTTGGCAGCGCTGTGCTATTTGATCCTGACGGGCGTGACCATGGTGCTGTTGCATGGCATTGAGAAGCACGTAACGCGGGGGATGGATGTATCACGGGGGCATCATGTTTGAGGTGTTGCTCCAGTATTATCCGGAATTTCTAAAGGGCTTGCGCCTCACGTTGATTTTGGTGGGATTGTCGGTTTGCATCGGGTTTTTGTTGTCACTCCCGCTTGCGATTGCACGACTAAGCCGCATACGGCTCTTACGCCGTTTCGCCAAAAGCTATATTTTCTTTTTTCGTGGCACACCGATGCTGGTGCAAATTTTCCTGCTGTATTATGGCCTGTCACAGTTCGACAGCGTGAAAAATAGTTTTCTATGGAACGATTTTTTAGAAAGCCCGTTTTGGTGCGCGATAATTGCAATTAGTTGTAATTCCGCTGCCTATATGGCAGAAATTCTGGTGGGCGGAATTCGGGCAATCCCTCGTGGGCAGATTGAGTCGGGGCTTGCTGTGGGCATGTCCTCTCACGTGTTATTTTGGCGGATTATTTTGCCGCAGGCAATTCGTGTTGCCCTGCCCAATTATAGCAATGAAGTAATTTTTTTGATTAAAAGCAGTGCGCTGGCGAGTACCATTACATTAATGGATTTAACAGGCGTGACCCGCACGCTGATTTCAAAAACGTATATGCCTGTGCCGATGTATCTGTTCGCGGGATTCCTCTATATCTTATTGAATTATATGGTCGCAAAATTCTTTAAAATATTGGAGCGGGTGCTGATTCCGCAACGTCATGCGTGATCGTCTCTATGCCACGACCATTACCCTGTTTGGTAAGGCTGTCTTGATTGAGGGGGCATCCAACAGCGGGAAGTCTAGCGTTGCGTTATCGCTGATTCAACAGTTTGGCGCAACACTCCTCAGTGATGATTACACAACACTGTGCCTTGAAAACAACGCCCTTATCGCGTTGGGACAAGACGGCAAACTGGAGGTGCGTGGCGTGGGGATTATCGATGTTCCTTATACGTCACAAGCCCCTGTGCTGGGCGTTATCTCGTTAGAACCCTTGGCAACGATTGAACGCTTACCACACCTCCACACAAAAAATATAGCGGGAATTGCTGTGCCGTGTTGTATACTTCCCGCTGACCATTACCTTACTCCCTTACGCGTTTATACGGTTGCACAATTATGGCACAAACACGACTCGTTATCGTTACAGGACTCTCTGGCGCAGGGCACTCTTCCACGCTCAACATCCTAGAAGACTTAGGCTTTGAGGCGATTGACAACCTACCAATTTCCTTTCTGGAACAGGCATTAGGGGCTTTAGAGGGCGGCAAGAATCTGGCAATCGGCATCGACAGCCGCACGCGTGACATGCACGCACCCGAAACGTTGCAAAAAATACACGCGCTGCGGCAACACTCCGACTTGGCAACAACTGTGCTATTTTTGGATTGTAGCAATACGGTGCTGGAGCGCCGATTTAACGTGACACGGCGGCGGCATCCGTTGGCGATTACTGAACGCCTGAGCAGTAGTATTAGTAATGAGCGTACGTTGTTGCAGCCCTTCAAAGACCTTGCAGACTGTGTGATTGACACAACAACGCTTTCGCCCACGTTGCTGAAACAAAAATTGTTGCAGGAATTTGGCGGGGCGGTGCGCCTGCCCACCATTACCTTGCAGTCGTTCTCCTATAAAAATGGGTTGCCGCCTGAAGCGGACTGCGTGTTTGATGTGCGGTTTTTGCACAATCCTTTCTATGACGAGCATTTAAAGGCATTGACGGGGCTGGATGCAGCAGTGGGGACGTATATTCAACAAGATCCTAGATTTGCAGCTTTTTTGCGACAATTAGAAGCGTTGCTGGGGCTTGTGTTAGAGGGGTATACCCGTGAAGGCAAAACGTATCTCACGCTTGCGTTTGGCTGCACCGGCGGGCAACATCGCTCTGTTTTTGTGACACAAAAAATTGCAACAGGGCTGCAGGAACAGGGCTGGATGGTGGCGGTGGTGCATCGGGAATTATAGCGTAGAGCGGTTCCCAATCAAACTTCCACTTCTAGTTGAGGTTATGAGCTGTCAACAGAGCCTAATGCGTAACCGCTGGTAACGGCTCATTTGTCGCCTCGCTCATCTCAGGCAAAGGCGGGCGACTGCCATTTGAGATGCCGGCAATTTTGCTTGGTGCGGCATTATATCCGTAGGGGTTAGACGTTGGATTGTGTGCATATAAATGATCTTTGAAATACTTCCCAATAGCTTGATTTAAACTGGTAAACGCAGTTTCCGCTGTATTCCAATATAACAAGCGACGGACGAACAACACAAAGTCATCAGGACTTTGCACATCTGATGCTCGTTTCGTGATGAGTTCCACACGCTGATCAGTAAAAGAGGCTTTGCCACCGATTTCTAACGCGCCTTTGAGCCAAAATGCAAATTCTTTGCTGTCCATAATGGATTCTCTTTCTTGTTTCTTATTGTTTAACCATACCACAAAACTAGAAGAGAAGCCTTAAAATTTTATTAACAATAACAGTTATTCTTTGAGTAGCCGCGATTTTTGTCGTGCCCAATCACGATCCTTTTCAGTTTGGCGTTTATCATAGTTTTTTTTGCCCATAACCAAGGCTATTTTGCACTTAATTTTGCCATGGGGGTTAAAATAAAGCTCGAGCGGTACAAGCGTCAGGCGGGAACGTGTAATTTCCCCAATAATTTTATTTATCTCTTTGCTTTTTAAGAGAAGTTTTCGTTCGCGTTTGGGGGCATGGTTAAATTTATTTGCGCCCGAATAGGGAGAAATGGTGGCGTTGGTCAGAAAAAGTTCGCCGTTACGCTCAAGCGCGAATGCCTCGCCAATGCTCACGCTCCCAAGGCGTACCGATTTTACCTCGCTGCCCGTAAGCATAATGCCCGCCTCAAAAGTTTCCACGACTTGATAGTCAAAACGTGCTTTGCGATTTTGAATGGTCGGCGACCCAAAGGAAGATTTCTCACCCATACTTACAACAACCCAATATCGTGTAAGGCTTGTTTCACAAGCATTTTGCTGGCATCACTGATGCCGACAAGAGGCAGGCGTACATCTGCCGCGCACAGCCCGAGCAAAGAGGCGGCATATTTTGCAGGCGCAGGGCTGGTTTCAATAAACATTGCTTTATGAAGGGGGAGCAACAGAGCATTTAAGCGTTGCGCTTCCTTGATATTCCCTGCCTTCCACGCATTTTGTAAATCAGCGCAAAGTTTAGGGGCAATATTCGCACTGACCGAAATGCACCCGTGTCCGCCTTGAATGTTATAGGCCAACGCAGTACTGTCTTCGCCTGAGAGTTGTAAGAAATCAGTTCCTAAGGCGCGGGTGAGACGCAGGGGACGCTCTAAATCCCCCGTTGCATCCTTAATGCCGATAATACGCGGCAGGGCTGCAAGCTGCAGCACTGTTTCGTCTTCTAAGCGCACCGCGCATCGCGCTGGCACATCATACAGAATAATCGGAATAGTGGTTGCATCATGAATGGCTTTAAAATGCGCAAAAAGCCCGCTTTGTGTGGGTTTATTATAATACGGCGTAATAACAAGAGCGGCATCTACCCCCACTTTCTCGGCAAATTGGGTGTATTCAATCGCTTCCACTGTGCTATTCGAGCCAGTTCCTGCAATGATGTTTAATTTTCCTTTTGCCTGCTTTACACAAAATTCAATCACCGCGTTATGCTCTTCAGCGGTGAGAGTTGCAGATTCGCCTGTTGTGCCACAGGGGACTAAGCCATGCGTCCCCTGTTCTGAATGCCATGCAATCAGTTTGTCGAGTGCGTGCCAATCAACCGCCCCATTGTGTTGAACCCCATTGTGTTGAAAAGGGGTGATAAGCGCAACGTGAGAGCCGTGAAACATAACAAGCCTATTTACTTTACGGAACTCTACATTTAAGTCTTACAGTATTATAAAACAAGAAGAGATATACTCCGCCATGATACAAAGATTTTTTTTAGTTCTTTTTCTAAGCTGTTTGTGGACGATGCCACTGCAGGCACGCCCTCTTTCTCCCCACGACAGACAAGTGTATACACAAGCATTCGCGCTTGCCAACAAAGACAGATGGGGGCAAGCAGAACAAATAGCTACCAAAGCCGCTGATCCCCTTCTTGCCAAAGTTCTCCATTGGGGCAAGTTGCGCTATGATGATGCGGGGGTAACATTTGCCGATATAACACAGTTCCTCGCGCAAAACCCTACGTGGCCACACCAAGAAGGGATGATTGAAAAAGCTGAAAAACTAATCACCGATTCCACTCCCCAAGAAGCCTTACGGGCATGGTTTGCGCAAAATCCCCCCAAAACAACCACAGGGAGGATGGCTTGGTTGCGGATTCTCCTTACCGATAAAAAAATTACTGAAGCACAACAGCTTGCTCAAAAAATGTGGATTGAGAATGACTTTAACGCCTCGAACGAAACCGATTTTTTGCGGAACTATGGTGGGTTTTTAACCCCACAAAATCATCTTGCGCGGCTCGATATGCTCCTGTGGGAAGGTGATTATACCCAAGTGTATCGCTTGAAACGGTTTTTGCCTCAAGGCGCTATTGCCCTTGCTGATGCACAACACCTGTTGAATAAGCGTGCAAATGGCGCGGCGGCGGCGGTAGATCGTGTGCCCGCGCCTTACAACACCAACACAGGCTTACTCTATGAATACGCGAATTTTGCGCGCCTGAAGGGGGACGATAAAACAGCGATTGCTGCTTTGCTTCGTGCCAAAACTCCTGTTCTTGAGCCAAAATTATGGTGGAAAGAGGTGGAATTTCAAGCACGTAAAACCTTGCGCCTTGGGGACGCAAAAACAGCGTACGCAATTGCACGGAATAATCAGCTCTCCGCAGGCAGTCCTGAATATTTGGAAGCAGAATTCTTGGCAGGGTGGATTGCGAATACCTTTTTAAAGCAACCAAAGCTTGCTGCACAACATTTCTTGAACGTTTATAAGAATTCACAAACGCCTGTAAGCCGTGCAAGAGGGGGCTATTGGCTTGCGCAAACCGCAGAAGCGGTGGGTAAAACCGATATCAGCACAAAATTGTATACCGATGCAGCGCAATATTACTCTTCCTTCTATGGGCAGTTGGCGATGCAGAAAATCAATGCTGATCCCTTTACGATGCTTACTAATGCTGTGCCGCCAGCAGGGGGTGGGGCGTTGATCAACAACCCGCTCGCGCTCTCTATTGTGCAACTGAACAGTCTTGGAGAGAGACGTTTTGTGGGCATTTATGCAAACGCGCTGTTAGAATCTGTGAACGATCCCGCAGAGGTGGCGGGGTTAACACAGCTCCTCACCAGCATCGGGCGGATTGATTTAGCCCTCACCATGGCAAAAAAGGCGAAAAATTTAGGGTTGTCCTTGCCTGATGCCGAGTTTCCTATGTTGAAACTGCCTAGTGCGGTAAAAGCCCCTGAAGCTGCTCTCGTGTTTGGTATTATCCGTCAAGAGAGTTTATTCAATGTCTCTGTGCAAAGTCCTGTGGGGGCACGGGGCTTGATGCAACTTATGCCTGAAACTGCAAAAATAGAAACCCGCGTGATGCGCATTTCCTATAATCTTCCTGCATTGACGCGCGATGGGCAGTATAACATGTTGGTGGGGAGTCATCACCTCAAACGGCTGATTGAGCAATTTAATGGCTCGTATCCGTTGGTTGCCGCTGCCTATAACGCAGGGGGCGGTAATGTCAAGAAATGGCTGGCGCAATATGGCGATCCCCGTACAGGCGAAATTTCCATGATAGATTGGATAGAATCCATTCCGTTTCGCGAGACACGCAACTATGTGCAACGTGTTCTAGAAGGGGTGGAGATGTATCGCTTGCGTCTGCAAACCCTGCCACATTTCAATACAACCATGCAGCCACCTTCATATGCATGGTGCGCCGCAAGTTGTACGCTGTTATCTCCCGCAACCACGCAACTTGTGCAAAACACACGAAACTATACCGATCGCCCCTGAGAGCTTGTCCCAAAACTAACGCATAAGGAGAAAATTGAAATTTTTGCGCGAAAAATAATACCAAAATAGCGGGGTATACGGGAGTATTTTCCCTATTTTGGTGTTGTTTTGCAGTCAAAAGGATCTGTTTTAAACGTATGCGTTAGTTTCGGGACAAGCTCTGAGAGTGAGAGCTTGTGCCAAAACTAATGCATTGCTGTTATTAAGAACTGACTTTGCTGCACTGCAAAAACCTGCTACAAACCATAAAATCTAAAAGGTAGCAGCATGACATCCCCCCGCATTGGTATTTACCCTGGTACGTTTGACCCCGTTACATTAGGGCATTTTGATATTATTCAACGCGCCAGCCGTCTTGTGGACACGCTGATTATCGGCGTGGCAAAACACAGCGGTAAGCAAACGCAATTTACCTTAGAGCAACGCATTCAATTTATTGAAGAGCATCTGCCCGATTTTCCACATAACGGCACCATGATTAAAATTCTGCCGATTGAAGGGCTGCTGGTGGAGTTTGCCCATTCTCTCAACGCAACGGTTGTCTTTCGGGGGCTTCGCGCCGTTGCCGATTTTGACTATGAATTCCAAATGGCGATGATGAACGCACGTCTTGCGGCAGACGTTGAAACGGTGTTTCTCATGGCATCAGAACGCAACCAATTTATTGCCTCAAAGCTGGTGAAAGAGGTGGCCATATTGGGCGGTGATGTGGCTGGTTTTGTGCCGAAAAAAGTGGCTGAGGCATTAAAAAAATTATAAAAGCCATGCTATATACTTGTTGCACATGAAGAATGTGCAACGTTTCGCTGGGGCGCCGCGCGGGCTTTACCCAGGGCGATTGCATTAGAAAAAATAACTCATTGAAAAATAATGGTTTTTCAGAATTTCAATATTAAAGCCTATCGCGTAACATATTGTTTTTAAAGGAATAAAATTCCTAATGCGATTGCCCTGGGGCTTTACCGCTCGCAAGATTTTTTCAGTAATCTTGAAGTGCGAGCGGTATAGCCCGCAACTGCTTGACAAGCATCTGCAATTCATCCCGTACTTCCCGCAAAAAAGGCACAAGATTATCTGGGTCTGCTTCTTTTTTCTCCATCAAAAATTGCGTCGTTGCAGCATTAGCAACCGCTTTTGATTCTTTTTGCAAGAGTTGTTGAACACCTTTGATAGTATAGCCTTGCGTGTGCAATAAATCGCGAATACGCGTCACCAGCGCGATATCTTCAGGACGATAATACCGCCGTCCACCGCCGCGCTTAAGGGGTTCAATTTGCTTGAACTTTGTCTCCCAAAAACGTAAGACGTGCGCGGGTAATTTTAAATCGTCCGCCACTTCGGTGATTGTTCTGAATGCAGAGTCGGCCTTCATTATGAGTCTTTCGTCTTAGAGCTTGTCCCGAAACTAACGCATAAGTTTAAAATAATCTTTTTGGCTGCAAAACCACCCCAAAATAGGGAAAATACCCCAGTATATCCCGCTATTTTGGTGCGATTTTTCGCGCAAAAATCTCAATTTTCTCCTCATGCGTTAGCTTCGGGACAAGCTCTTAGCTCGCCGCAGCGAATGTACTTTTTGTTGTTTTTGTTAAGCCTGTATTGATTTCTTTCTTAATAAGAGTAGAGGCCTTGAAAGACGCAACTCGACGCGGCGTAATGGGCACTTCAACACCAGAGCGAGGATTGCGCCCCACACGCTCCTTTTTAGAGCGCACACTGAATGTGCCAAATGAAGAAAGCTTTACTTTATCGCCTTTGACCAGAGCTTGGCAGATTTCTTCCAATACAGCTTCTACCAATACGGCAGATTCACTACGTGATAGACCGATTTGGCTATAAACAGCATCTGCTAATTCTACACGGGTAATAGTTTTGGTGGTCATCCCCACAGATCCTCTATACTTATCGCAACTGAAAGAGTTGCGATGGTTTGGCTTAAACGATGCGCGGGCTTTACCTTTCGCAAGATTTTTTTGCAAATCTTCAGATTCGATTGGTATAAATTCACACGATTAAAAAATATCCTTCTTCTTAGCGCGTCAGGCTTGAATGTAAAGCCCTTTTGTTCGTCAAGCCAATGAACCTTGCTAAACGCAAGCCCGAACTAAACCCAACCTAAAAAGAATAGCTATAACTCTTTGCTATCTTGTCAATGGCCACAAAACTTTCTAACAATGCTGGCAACTGTTTTAAAACTATCATATTGGGTCCATCGCTGGGGGCTTTGTCGGGATCTTCATGGGTTTCGGTAAAAAGTCCTGCCACGCCGACTGCTAACGCCGCACGCGCTAGCACAGGCACGAATTCGCGTTGTCCGCCACTGGTCTCGCCCTGTCCCCCCGGTTGTTGCACCGAATGCGTTGCATCAAAAATCACAGGATAGCCCGTTTTCGCCATAATCGGCAAGGAGCGCATGTCTGAAACGAGGGTGTTATAGCCAAAACTTGCGCCCCGTTCGCAGAGTAAAATATTTTTATTGCCTGTGGAGGCGATTTTGCTGGCGACATGTTTCATGTCCCACGGGGCAAGAAATTGCCCTTTTTTCACGTTAATCGCTTTGCCTGTTGCGCCTGCTGCTAACAGCAAATCAGTTTGCCGACAAAGAAATGCGGGGATTTGCAGCACATCCACCACTTCTGCCACAGGGGCGCATTGCTCAGGCAAATGCACATCGGTGAGAATGGGCAGGCCAAAGGTTGCCTTCACATCGGCGAGAATATCTAAACCCTCCGCCATGCCAATACCGCGCTTGGTGTTAATGCTGCTACGATTGGCTTTATCAAACGAGGATTTATAAACGAG
>JBILKT010000071.1:0-7976 GCA_044376545.1 Alphaproteobacteria bacterium | reverse complement strand
ACGAGGGACGAGGAAAAGAAAGAGCATCAAAATATACCTCTCGCAGTTGAAGAGTTTTGGTAGGCGAGAACCGCCGCAGGCGAGTCGACGTGTACATCATCAAACACGAGCGAGTCTAAGGGGGAATCGCAGTCAGCACAACTCTTCAAGTGTGAGGGGTATAGCCCCTTTTTTTTCTCGTGCCTCGTGCCTAGCCCCTAGCCCCTTGAGGATCAGAAAATGACTGTAGCTAGGTAGTTACGGAAAAATGGCCCCCTGCCGGAGTTTATCCTCGCGAAAGCGGGGAAAGGGGACAAGCTCTAAGCAGATTGGCACTAGCCCGCCTTTTTAGCAGGCATTGCTTTATTCAAACGATCACGCAACTGCTTGCCCGCTTTAAAAAACGGAACGTGTTTATAGTCCACCTCGACAGAGTCTCCCGTGCGTGGATTTCGCCCCACACGAGGCTCACGTTTTTTCACCGAAAACGCCCCAAACCCTCGTAACTCAACGCGGTCACCAGCCGCAAGGGCAGTCACGATTTGACGCAAAACAGTAGTGACCAATTTTTCTATATCTTTTTGCGAAAGATGGGGATGCGCACTACTTAACTTAAAAACGAGTTCTGATCTTGTCATCGTACACCTAAAGAAAGTACCTATATAGTTATTGCAATTGAAGGCGTTGTGATGGTTTCACTCAAACGCCGTAGGGGCTGCTTTACCGTCCATGAGAGTCTTTTAAAAATCTTCATGTGCGAGCGGTATAATATGGAAGCACACTATTTTTTATCAACCGCTTGACGCATAGCGGGCCCCAAGATGTCGCCTAAACTGGCGCCGCTATCGGTTGAGCCATACTCTGCCATGACGCGTTTTTCTTCGTCAAGCTCACGCGCTTTAATAGAGAGTGTAATTTTCCCACTATCTTTTTCCACAGCCGTAATCATGGCGTCAACTTTTTCGCCCACAGCAAAACGATCTGGCCGTTGTTCGCTCCGATCACGAGACAAGTCAGCACGACGAATAAACGCGACGATTGCCTCATCGCCCCCAACGGTTACTTCAATGCCATTTTCTTGAACTTTTGCAACCGTACAGGTCACCGTTTGTCCTTTTTTCACATTCCCACTTGCCACAGCCGTTGCTGGAACAGGGTGTGTTTGTTTAACACCGAGCATAACACGATCTTTATCGGTATCAATTTCAAGCACACGGGCGGTAATACGCTGCCCTTCGGCAAGATCTTTAAGGGCTTTTGCGCCATCGACCCAATCAAGATCGTCCGCAGCAATAAACCCTTCCAAGCCATCGCCTAAATCAATCACAACCCCTGTTTTGCTAAGAGATTTGATGGGTGCGTCAACATTTGTTCCCACAGGATGCGCCGCTTCAAAACTCCCGAAGGGATTTTCTTGTGCTTGTTTCATACCAAGACTAATGCGACGCTTGTCTGTATCTACTTCCAGCACAACAACCGCAACTTCCTGACCAGAGGAGACCAATTTTTGCGGATCCGATGCTTTTTTATTCCAACTCATTTCAGAAACGTGCACCAATCCTTCGATACCCGCCGTCAACTCAACAAAGGCACCATATTCTGTGATGTTGGTGACTTTACCTGTGTATTTTTCACCCACAACAAACTTTGCCGCAACTTCAACCCATGGATCGATTTCCAGCTGCTTCATGCCCAATGAAATGCGCTGCGATTCATGGTTAAACTTGATAACTTGCACATCGATTGTTTGCCCAACATGCAGCGCTTCGCTAGGATGGTTAACACGCTTCCAAGAAATATCAGTAACGTGAAGCAAGCCATCAATCCCCCCTAAATCAACGAACGCACCATAATCGGTGATGTTTTTCACCACGCCTTTGAGCACTTGCCCTTCTGCCAACGTTGCCACAAAGTCAGAGCGAGCCTCAGCACGCGATTCTTCCATGATTGCGCGACGAGACACCACAATGTTGCCACGCTTGCGATCAATTTTCAGAATCTGGAACGGCTGTTGGACACCAATAAGCGGGGATATATCGCGAATAGGACGCACATCAACTTGACTATTGGGCAAAAATGCCGTTGCCCCGTTCAGATCAACGGTATACCCGCCCTTAACGCGTCCAGAGATTGACCCCATGGCGTTTTGGTTGTTGACGTGTGCTTTTTCAAGATCAACCCAAGATTCTTCACGCCGTGCTTTTTCACGACTCAATACCACTTGACCATGACGATCCTCGTAGCGTTCCACATAAACGTCTACCTCCTCGCCAACTTCAGGTATTTTTGTTTCACTAGGGCTTGCGAATTCACGCAAAGGCACGAGTCCTTCAGACTTTAACCCTACGTCTACCACAAGAAAATCATTAACAATTTTAACAACAACACCGCGCAATACCGCGCCTTCAATTGTTCCTTCACTGCCGAGTGTTTCGTCTAACAGTGCTGCAAAGCTCTCTTTTGGAGCTGCCATTGTCGCTTGAGTCATGTAATTTTAATTCCTTTACAAGGGGTTGTATCCATACAACGCCCTCTTTTTCCATGAGGGGGAACTCTATAAGTGATTTTGATGCTTGCGTCAAAGGTTTTCTAAGACTTTTTCTACGACTGCAGCCAACACAGCCTCAATATTTTTCGACGATGTGTCAATAACAACCGCATCAATAGCAGGCTTAAGCGGGGCTGTTGCTCTAGTACTATCGCGTTCATCGCGTTCTTTCACGGCCGTAAGGATCGTTGCAAAAGGTGTCGTATCGCCTAAGGCCTGTAATTCTTTAAAGCGGCGTTCGGCGCGAATTTCAGGCGTCGCCGTGAGAAAAAATTTGTGTGTTGCATCGGGACAAATCACGGTGCCAATGTCACGTCCATCCAACACCGCGCCTTTTTTACCCAAAGGGGGATGATGGGCAAATTGGCGTTGGAACATAATCAAGGCATCGCGTACGGCCGGAATAGCGGCGACGATTGAGGCCGCTTCTGCTACAGCGGGCGTGCGGAGTGCTGCAATATGCATATCTTCTGATGTGAGGGATACAGCAATGGTGGCTGCCTCGATGCCGTGCTGTTGCATCCATTTATATCCGACTGCTCTATAGAGCAATCCTGTGTCAAGATAAGCAAATTCTAGTTTTTCCGCGAGGAGCTTTGCAATAGTCCCTTTACCCGCCCCTGCAGGGCCATCAATGGCAATAATCATGATATGTTTGCGCCCGCTGCATTCATTATTTCAACGAAATTGGGAAAACTAGTGTTAATGGCACTGCCATCATCAACGATAATAGGGTTTTTGCTTACCATGCCCAGCACAAGGAAAGACATTGCCATGCGGTGATCTAAGTTCACGGCAATAGTTGCGCTCCCTTCAGGCTGTTGCCCGCCATGAACAATCAGGGTATCATCTGCTACCTCTACTTTTACGCCACATGCAGCAAGCCCCGTTGCGATGCCCGATAACCGATCGCTTTCTTTAACCTTAAGTTCCCCTAAGCCACGCATAATGGTTGTGCCCGCTGCGCAACTCGCCGCTATTGCTAAAATAGGATATTCATCAATCATGGAAGGCGCGCGGGATGCAGGCACGTCAACGCCTTTAAGGACGCTGCTTTGGACGCGAATATCCGCTACCTCCTCACTCCCAGCAAGACGTTTATTTAATAGTGTAATGCGTGCTCCCATTTCTTGAAGGGTTGTCATTAAACCGATGCGGTGCGGATTGAGGCAAATATTAGGGAGGATAACATCGCTCTTTTTTGTAAGAAGGGCGGCAACCATGGGAAAGGCCGCAGAAGAGGGATCAGCAGGCACCACAATATCTTGTGGTTTTAACTCTGGTTGACCGTGAATCCTAATAACGCGTTGCGCATTGTTATGTGTTGAAATTTCTAGCGTTGCACCGAACGCTGTGAGCATTCGTTCTGTGTGGTCGCGGGTGGGAATGGGTTCCACAATAGTTGTAATGCCCGCCGTATTCAGCCCCGCTAACAGTATCGCCGATTTAACCTGCGCGGAAGGCGCAGGCAACACGTATTGAATGGGCAGCATATCCCCTGTGCCAACAACAGCAAGAGGCAAACGGCCATGAGAACGCGCCGTAAAGGTAGCCCCCATTTGTTGTAAGGGAGTTATAACGCGTTGCATGGGGCGTTTTCTTAAGGAAGCATCGCCTGTGAAAAAGGTTGTAAAGGGATAAGAAGCGACCAATCCCATCAGCAAGCGCGCGCTTGTGCCAGAATTACCCACATCTAAAATTGTGTTGGGCTCTTGCAGTCCGCCCACGCCAACCCCCTCGACAATCCATTGTGTGCCCTCTTTTGTAATGCTTGCGCCTAAATGCTCTAATGCGGCTGCTGTGCATAGCACATCTTCTCCTTCAAGAAGCCCTGTAATTCTTGTTTTTCCTATTGCTATCGCCCCAAAAATCAGGGCTCGATGGGAAATAGATTTATCGCCCGCAACGGCAATTTCTCCGTGTAGCCCCTCTGCAAAACGAGAACAAAGTGCCGACATTGTAAAAATCCTCTTGACTATTTGTGGGATTTTTCCCATCCATGCGCTGTTCTGTAGCAGACTTGCCATGACAAGCAAGCATCAGAAAGAGCTTTTTTCGTATTTAGGAGATTTTTTTCGTGACAAATCCAAAGTGGGGAACAAAACGACTGTGCCAAGCGTGCGGCATCCGTTTCTATGACATGCTTAAAAATCCTATCGTTTGTCCTAAATGTGCGGAAGTGTACAATCCTGAGATGGTTTTGCGGTCACGTCGACGCAATGCGGCAGAAGACATAAAAGAAGAAAAGAGTCTTGCCAAGGGGACTGATTTTGATAGTGATGGCTTGCCGCTTGTTGCCGAGGATGATCTGATAGCGTCTGTTCTGGGGGATGAAGATGAAGACGGCGATGAAAGCTTTATCGAAGATCCCGCCGATTTAGGCGATGATGACGATATGGCATCTGACCTTGATAAACACGACGAGTAATTTTTAAAGGGGCCATAGCTCAGCTGGGAGAGCGCTTGCATGGCATGCAAGAGGTCGTCGGTTCGATCCCGATTGGCTCCACCAATTTTCTTTGTTTGATGGGGTGTTTTAAGCCCCGCATGAGCTAAGCGCCGCGTTCGGCGGGCTTCAGCGGTATTCTTTGTTATCGATGTGGGTAGAGAGAAAAAAATCGAGAGATTTTTCTGCCCGATTTTTGGCGTTTTCTCAAAGGCTAAATTCAGCCACCCACATCGGGGGTTTTTCAAGCTGTTTTAGGTAGAAAATCTAAGGAGTATGGGCAGATCTTAAGCGATCTGCAGCAATGCTTTTTGCGCCTGCCAATCCAGCGGCAGTGGTTGGCGCATTAGTTGGCTGAGGTTAAGAGTCCGAGGCTGTGTGCCCTTCATAATCATCGTGATGATTTCAGGGGATAGGTATTTCAGCTTCATCACATCCCCAGCGTAGGTGCGCTCTACGCCTTCTTTTTCGGCAATTTCCTTTATGGAAACAGCTTGTTGCGTTTCCAGCATGGTGTTCCATTTATGGGATCGTACGATGGCACGAATCAACGCATTGTCATGGTTGCTTTTGGTTATGTTGAAGGCACCTTGGGTTGAAGAACAGCCAATCTTACGCCCCGCATAGCGGCGGAACATAATATTTAACGTCACTTCGATACTGTCATTATGCTCAAGAATTTCAACGTGCGTTAGCATTGTTGGTTGCGCGTTCCCGCCCCCATCCTTGGCATCGCTGATACTCTGCGCCAATTTTTGTTTATCGAACATGAGCGTGATTTTCTCCTCATGAAGAACAACTTTTGTAATCGCCTGCTGCATGATAGCATCAATAGCGGCAGGATACCGTTTTGAGATTTCGGCTTTGCTCAGTTTTTCTATGCCAAGGTTGATGCGGCTTACATCAAGGTTAGCCGTCACGTTGGTGATAATCGTGTTCAGTTCAGCGACGCCAATCCGTAGTTTACTCGTCTTGTTGAGATAGTAGTAATAGCGTTTGCTGCCGCGCTTGGTATAGGTCGTCACAAAGGGCTTGCCTGCGCTATCTGTGAGTTTCCCTTTGAAAAGAATATCGTGGTTTTTATTCTTTGCCGCTGTTCGTATAACCGAGTTATCCTGAATCTGCGCCTGCACACGGTTCCATAGATCCTCGTCAATAATCGCTTGATGGTCACCGTCGTGAATCTGTTCTTTATCCTTGATTTTCCCAAGATAGAGATAATTCGATAACAGCGTTCTAACGGTTTGTTTTGAATGTTTTTTTGCCCCACATATAACCCCAGAAGGCTTAACCCAGCTTTTGGGTTGATAGCCATGCTGATTGAGATAATCTTTCAGCAGGTGAACCGACTTAAGCTCGAGATATTTCTCGAATATGAACCTGACCTGATCGGCTTCTTCGGGGTTCACCACTAACTTACGGTGCTGCACATCATACCCTAATGTGAGCCTACCGCCCATCCAGATCCCCTTCTTTTTGGAGGCTGCGAATTTATCACGGATGCGCTCGCCTGTAACCTCCCGTTCAAATTGGGCAAAACTGAGCAGGATATTGAGGGTGAGTCTGCCCATCGAGTTGGTGGTATTGAATGCTTGCGTCACCGATACGAAGGAGACATTGTTCGCATCAAAAACGTCAACCAGCCTAGAAAAATCCATCAGCGACCGTGAGAGACGATCTACCTTATACACAACAATAACGTCTACTTTACCCTCTTTGATGTCAGCAAGCAATCTTTGTAAAGCGGGACGCTCCAACGTGCCGCCACTGAATCCGCCATCATCATAACGTGTGGGTAGTGCTTGCCATCCCTCGTGCAATTGGCTTTGTATATAAGCCTCCGCGGCAACGCGCTGTGCATCAAGGCTGTTGAACTCCTGCTCTAACCCTTCTTCGTGGGATTTGCGTGTGTAAATCGCGCAGCGGACTTTAAGCGGCTTTTTCATGGTTCTTACGGGCAGCGGTTTGTTTTTTAAGGCCAAAGAACAGCGGGCCAGACCACCGTGTACCTGTTATCTCACACGCAATGTGAGACAGGCTGCGATAGGATTTGCCCTTATACTCAAATCCCTGTTCACTCACAGTCACCATATGTTGCGTGCCGTTCCATTCCCGCACCAACTGTGTGCCGTAACTTAGGGTGAATTTTGGCTGGGATTGTTGCTGAGTGCTAAACGCCATCCGTTCAAGTTTGTTTTTGATGGTTTTGTTCAACCCGCCGTAGAGTTTTACTTGCAGTTGATAGGCGATATCAGCAATCATTACCTCGCGGCGCATTGCTTTCGGTTCTGTTTTGAATAGTTTTTGCCATCGTATTGTCAGTGCCTTGGAATCCAACTCCTGTAGGGCGTTAAGCTGTTGTGCTATAGGTAATTTCATTGTGTTTCCTCCATTGAGGTAAGCAATGCTTCCCTTGCGGCTCAAGTCGAGTGAAATGTGCAAAAAAGTCAAAAATGACCGATGGTGCGCCCACTACCTACGAAATATCGACCATCAGTGAGCGCCCAGTTCAGAAACTGGCTAACACTGTCAACCTGATCATCGTGCTTTGTTCTAGGAAAACCTAACAGCTCCCGCTCAAGCTCTGGCAACCACGATGCGTTTTGTGGGAAAAAGACACGACGTTGTTCAAATGCAATACTGGCGGAAGCAAGTCGTTCAATTTTATCTCCTATGGGCTTGATCGCCGTGCAGTTGATTTTTTCATGGCGCAGTTGCTGCATCAGCGCAGTGCCTGATCCTGTATCTTCGATAAGAATGGTGCGCACATGAAACACATCACGTAAATACAATAAACAATGGCGTAACTTTGGAAAATCCATTTTTTGACGATCAAGATGAACCAGATAATAAGCATTTTTATCCATTTGCCACACGGTCAACACACTCCAATCATTGGCTGCGCCCTCTTTCATTGCCGTATCAGCACTGATTACAAAGCGGCGTGAATCAATCGGCGGTTGACCATCAAAATAGCAAAACCACTCTTTTTGAAGCATATTG
>JBILKT010000070.1:0-7982 GCA_044376545.1 Alphaproteobacteria bacterium | reverse complement strand
TTCAGCTTGATTCTTTGGAGGAGCTGTTGGAAACGCTCACGGTCTTCTGCCAAGTCAATGGCATCAGGGGACGTGCCAAGAATAGGAATATGGGCGGCTTCCAACGCTGCGGCGAGTTTCAGCGGCGTTTGCCCGCCGAACTGCACAATCACGCCTTTGAGCGTCCCTTTTGATTGCTCCTTCCGGCACAATTCTAAAACATGCTCAGGCGTGAGTGGCTCAAAATAAAGCCTATCAGAGGTATCATAATCCGTCGAAACGGTTTCAGGGTTACAGTTCACCATGATGGACTCTAAGCCCATCTCGCGCATCGCATAGGCGGCATGAACGCAGCAATAGTCAAACTCAATGCCCTGCCCAATCCGGTTTGGCCCGCCGCCAAGAATTATCACCTTTTGTTTATCGGAGACGTTTGCCTCACACACTGTTTGCCCGTTAAACGGCTGCTCATAGGTGGAATACATATAAGAGGTGTTGGTTTTAAACTCACCCGCACAGGTATCTACCCGTTTATACACAGGATTTACGCCCGCTTTGTGGCGCAATGCTGTAACCGTTGTGTCGGGGATATTCAGAAGTTTTGCAAGACGGGCATCAGAGAAGCCGAGTTGTTTGATGGCGAGCCATTCTTCAGGCATCAGGCTTGAGGCATCAGGCATCGGGATACTATCACTGCTGCCTAATGCCTGTTGCCTGTTGCCTCGCTTAATCCATTCCTCAACCGCCACCACATGCTGAATTTGCTCCAAAAACCACGTGTCAATCTTGGTAATTTTATAAATCTCTTCAACGGTTAATCCTTTGCGGAAGCCCTGCGCCACCAGCAAAATACGGTTTGGCACAGGCGTGCCGAGTGCTTGGCGGAGTTCTTCTACCGTGGAGTCTTCCAAAATTTCATCAAAGCCCGTTAGCCCAATTTCCATAGAGACTAGGGCTTTTTGCACGCTTTCCGCAAAGTTGCGCCCGATGCTCATCGCCTCGCCCACAGATTTCATGGAGGTGGTGAGCAATGCCTCCGCCCCTTGGAATTTTTCAAAGGTGAAGCGCGGCATTTTGGTGACAACATAATCAACCGACGGCTCAAAAGAGGCAGGCGTCGTGACAGTGATATCATTTTTGAGTTCATCCAGCGTGAAGCCTACCGCCAATTTCGCAGCTATTTTCGCAATCGGGAAACCTGTTGCTTTGGAAGCAAGTGCCGACGAACGCGATACCCGTGGATTCATCTCAATAACGACTAACCGCCCGTCTTTCGGATTGACGGCGAACTGCACGTTACTACCGCCTGTTTCAATGCCAATTTCCCGCAAGACTGCAAGGGAAGCATTCCGCATAATTTGGTATTCTTTGTCGGTGAGCGTGAGAGCAGGGGCAACGGTGATGCTATCGCCTGTGTGAATGCCCATGGGGTCGATGTTCTCAATGGAGCACACAATAATGGCGTTATCCGCTTTGTCACGCACCACTTCCATTTCATATTCTTTCCAACCTAACACTGACTCTTCCACCAACGCCTCATGGGTGGGGGACAGCTTTAGACCATTGGAAATAATATCCACAAATTCTTCACGGTTATAGGCAATACCGCCGCCTGTGCCTGCCAGCGTGAAAGAGGGGCGAATAATGGCAGGCAAACCCACTACATCTAGGGCTTTCAGGGCTTCTTCTAACGAATGCACCAACACACTTTTGGGTGACTCTAACCCGATTTTATCCATCGCATCACGGAACAAGAGCCTATCTTCCGCTTTAGCAATGGCGTGTTCATCCGCGCCGATCAACTCAACATTGTATTTTTTCAGCACGCCGTTTTTAGAAAGCGTCAGCGCGGTATTGAGGGCAGTTTGACCGCCCATGGTGGGCAGCAACGCATCAGGGCGTTCTTTGGCGATCACTTTTTCCACAAATTCAGGGGTGATAGGCTCAATGTAGGTTGCATCCGCCAAGTTGGGGTCGGTCATAATGGTGGCGGGATTAGAGTTCACCAACACCACGCGATACCCTTCTTCCCGCAAGGCTTTGCAGGCCTGTGCGCCTGAATAATCAAACTCGCACGCTTGCCCAATAATAATAGGCCCTGCGCCGATGATGAGAATGGTTTTGATGTCTGTACGTTTGGGCATGGGGAGGTTTTCGGTTTTCGGTTTTAGGGGATCGGAAGAAGAGATACGGGTTTTAGGCTTGAGATTTCGGAATAATTTTTTATACGATACCCGCTTTTTCAGAAAGCTGCATCATCTCTACAAACGCTTTAAACAAATACGCGCTATCTTCAGGACCGGGGCTCGCTTCGGGGTGTCCTTGTACGGCAAATACGGGTTTATCGGTGCAGCGGAACCCTTGCAGGGTGCCATCAAACAGGGAGATATGCGTTGCTTTAACCGTTTTAGGCAAGGAATCACGCGCCACATGAAACCCATGGTTTTGGCTGGTAATTTCCACTTTTCCTGTTTGCAGGTCCTGTACTGGGTGATTTGCCCCATGATGCCCCAACGGCATTTTCGCGGTTTTTGCACCCAATGCCAAAGCAAGGAGCTGAAACCCAAGACAAATCCCGAAAATCGGCTTGCCGCTGTTCAGCAACTCTTGGATAATCGGCAGCGCGTATTGCCCCGTAGCGAAAGGATCTCCCGGGCCATTGGAGAGAAAAATCCCGTCAGGGTTATGGGCAAGAATTTCTGCGGCTGACGTTGTGGCTGGCACAACAACACCCTCACAATCCACATTCACTAAGTTTCTTAATATATTGTATTTTATACCATAATCGACACAGACGACTTTGTATTTCCCTGCAGGTTTTTCCGCGTAGCCCGTGCCGAACTGCCATAAGCCTTGATGCCAAGGGTAGGCTTTTTCTGTGGTGACATCCTTTGCCAAATCTAGCCCCACCAGCCCTTGCCACGCCGTTAACGTTGCTTGATGCTGGGATGTATTAAAATTGCCGTCTGCTGCATGGATAATAATACCATTGGGGGCTGCCCCGCCATCGCGGATAGTTTGCGTGAGTGCACGGGTATCCACCCCGCAAATCCCCACAATATTATGGGTCTTTAAATACGCATCCAGATGCTGCAGGTTGCGATAGTTCGCAGGGTTGGTGATGCTCTCGCGAAGTACCAACCCACTTGCAACGGGCTTTGCCGATTCAATATCTTCCGCATTCGTGCCCACATTGCCGATGTGCGGAAAAGTGAAGGTAATAATCTGCCCTTTATAGGAAGGATCTGTAAGGATTTCCTGATAGCCCGTCATCGCGGTGTTAAAACAAAGCTCGCCTAACGCGCTGCCCGTTGCACCAATACCATATCCCTCAATAATCATGCCGTTTGTAAGTAGCAGTTGCGCCGTTTTTACAGCAGTGTAAGCAAGGGGATTAGGCGTGTTTGTCATGAGAAAAATACCAGCTAAAAATCCGCAGAGTATTAAGGGATTGCAGACTTTTAGTCAAGCAGATTACAGGGCAGTTCTAAAAACCTCTTTTCTAGGGCGATTGGCGTTGTCAAGCCTCGCTTCAAAAGCCGCACGTACCCTTATGTACGCTTACGTTTCCTCAGCAAGTCTTTCCTAGCCACTCATCCCGATAAAAGGGTTTTTAGAGGTGCCCTACACCCGTTTCGCCAAAAATATCGCCATCTTTGAGCCAACACGAATGCCTTGCCGCAATAGCGGATAAAACGGGGCTTTTTTCCCTTCTTGCGCCTCTGCAGTATCTTTGTGCTCCAGTTCTTCTGCGCGAAATTTTTGCAGGGTCGGAATAAGGGGTGAGGTAGGGTCATTTTTTTCTAAATCGCTAATTTGCTCTGCATAATGCTCTTCAATCACTTCTTCCACCGCAATGGTGCACGCCATCGCCGCCCTTTTACCCAGTAATGCCGTACCTGCGCCGAGCGCAAACCCTGCCACGTGCCACAAGGGATGTAACGCTGTCGGGCGCACACTATGTTCAACTATCAGTTTATTAAAAACCTCAAGATGCGCTTTTTCTTGTAATTCCATATGCTTTAAGGTGGGCGCAACATCGGTGTTCCCCAACACGGCAAGCTGCCCTTGGTAAATGCGTTTTGCGCCATATTCGCCAGCCTGATTGACACGAATAAGCTGCTCGAGACGCTGTTTTTCAGAGAGATTTTGCATCGTTCTTCCTCCTCAAAAAGAAATAGAGGCAATGCCCTGCCAAAACAAGACTCAACACGCTATTATAGTTTGCCATGCTGAAACCGAAAAGCGTCCATTGCACAGCATCACAGCGCACAATTGGAGTAACAGCAAGAGCCGCCTTAAGCTCTGCCACTGTTGTCGCGGTAATACTTGAAGAACACGTGCTAAAACCTTGCCATATATGCAATTCTATTCCGCTGTGAAATATAGCAAGTGCTGTGCTGGCAAGATACCCCAGCGCACAAAGCACTCTATAAAGCCGCGTCTTTTCAGGATAACAAAAGCCTAAGAACGCCACAATCCCTGTACATGCATAAATGTATCGCGCCTGCATGCACAAATCACAGGGCGACAAGTGCAGCAATTGTTGCAGGCTCACCGCCATCAACAACAGAACACAACAAATCAATAGATGCGCTAAAAAAAAGAGTCTCATAATTTCCTGATTGACGATAGCACAAACCGCCTGCAAATGTCATATACTTATCGCAACTGAATGAGATACGAGCGGTATAGCAATGATAGAAAAAAAACAATCCTCCTCCCGTCGTTTTAAGCTATGGTTTTATAAAAGCCATATCAGCCAGAAGGTGAGCGTGTGGATTATTGCCCTCTCTGTCCTTGCCGTCCTTGCAACAGTGGGCATTTTTGCGGGTTTTCCGCCTTTTGGTCCTAAACCCAGTACCGTTATTGTGATTGTTGCGATTGATAGCGTTTTGCTGCTGTCGCTGTCTATTATTGTTTTTAAACAAATTATTGAACTATGGGTAAAGCGCAAAAAAGGTATTAATGGTACGAAACTTTATTCAAGATTAGTAATTTTATTCTCGCTGATTGCCGTCTCGCCCTCCGTTATTTTAGTAACACTGTCCACCGTCTTTTTTAATTTTGGCATTGAACAGTGGTTTACAAAGCGCGTAACAACGGCACTGCAAGAATCGCTAGAAGTTGCCGATGCCTATCTCCAAGAACACCGCAACGCCATTCGGGGCGATGCGTTAGGGATGGCGAATGACTTGGGCAATCAAGCACTCCTGTTAGCCCAAGATGCAAACGCCTTTAGCCAAATGGTGCAAGGACAAATGGGGGCACGCGGCATTTCTGAAACACTGATTTTTGATAGTCGCCTTAATATCATTGCCCGCGGCTCCTATAGTTTCACGCCGTTTGTACCAGATATACCAGCATCAACACTCAGTCTTGCCCGTGAAGGGGCGGTGATTGTCCTCAGAGAAGAAGATACGGACACCGATCGTGTGCATGCGCTTGTAAAAATACCGCATTTTGTCGATGCTTTTTTATATGTTGGCAGACCCATCGATCCCCGTGCGGTGTATCACGTGCAAAAAACCCGCGAGACAGTGGAAGCCTATCAACAAGTAGAGCGTCACCGTACAAAGCTGCAAATCGCTATTTCTTTCCTTATTGTTGTCATGGCGCTGCTCTTGCTGTTGGCAGCAGTGTGGGTCGGATTACTCATCGCCCACCGCCTGCTCATGCCTATTGCCGCGATGGCCGACGCGGCTGAAAAAATTGCGCAAGGAAATTTTGAAATTAAAATTCCGCTCAGTACACATCACGATGAACTTAGAACACTCACTATTGCCTTTAATCGCATGACAGGACAGCTTGCCACCCAACGACAAAAGCTTGTTGATACCAATGATCAGCTCGATAGTCGCCGTCGTTTTATGGAAACCGTCCTTGCGGGGGTGAGTGCGGGCGTTATTGGCTTAGATGAAACAGGCAACGTCCAAGCGAGCAATCCTCGTGCCCTTGCCCTGTTGGGAAAAACGGCTGCAGGGGACGATTTTGGCGCACCCATCGATGCTCTTTTTCCTGAGTGCCTTGACCTGTTAAAAGAACTTTACACAACAAACTCGCGCATTCGCGAGCGACACATTACCATCGTCCGCAATCAAACGCACAAAACCTTGTTTGTGCGTGTTGCCGCAGAATACGATGAAACGCAAGTGGTGGGGTATGTCATCACCTTCGATGATATGACCGATTTTATTCGCGCCGAAAAAACAGCGGCATGGAGCGATGTTGCCCGCCGTCTTGCCCACGAAATTAAGAATCCGCTCACCCCCATCCAACTTTCCGCAGAACGCCTAGAACGCCGTTTTCTAAAACAAATCACAGCAGAAGAGGGGGAGGTGTTCAGCCAATGCACCCGAACAATCATAAGACAAGTTGAAGATTTACAAAGGCTTGTTGATGAATTCTCTTCTTTCGCACGCATGCCAACACCCAAAAAGACCCAAGAAGACTTCATACAAATGTGTCGTGACATGATTGCCTTGCAACACAATGCCCATCCTGATATTCACTATGTTTTCCAAGCCCCCGACGTTCCTTTGTTGTGGTGTTATGACGCAGGTATGATGCGTCAAGCATTCACCAATCTTCTTAAGAATGCAGCAGAAGCTATTGAAGAAAAAAAGAAATTTTCAGATTTCTTGGGAGAAATAATTCTGTCTTGTGCCACGGATAGCAATACTATTACCATAACACTAGAAGACAATGGCGTAGGGCTTCCTCAAGACGATCCCGAAAAATTATTAGAACCCTACGTCACAACAAAAACCAAAGGCACAGGCTTGGGTTTAGCAATTGTCAAAAAAATAGTTGAAGAACACGACGGAATTTTGAAAATAGAGGCTCGCCAACCACACGGGGTTAGGGTAACACTGTTGCTGAAAAACATTGTACTACAATAAAACGATACAACGATGAGGACGACACCATGCTGCATGACATTTTAGTTGTTGATGATGAGAGCGATATTCGTGAGCAAATCAAGGGAATCCTTGGCGATGAAGGGCTTGAAGCGCGTACCGCTGCCAATAGCGACGAAGCCTTGAAATGTGTGCATGAACGCTTGCCGAGCCTCATCATCCTTGATATCTGGCTGCAAAACAGCAAAATGGACGGCCTAGAGCTGCTTTCCGCCATTAAAAAAGAATCGCCGCACATTCCGATCATTATGATTAGCGGCCATGGCACTATTGAAACAGCTATCAACGCCCTCAAAAAAGGCGCGGTTGATTTTATTGAAAAACCCTTCAAAACAGACCGCTTATTGCTGGTGATTAACCGCACCTTAGAAGCCGAAAAACTCCGCAAAGAAAATGCTGAATTGCGCTTGCGCAGCACGAGTGATGAAGAAATGGTCGGGCAATCTCCCCCCATGCAGCAACTGCGTCAGTCTATTGAAAAAGTTGCTCCCACCAACAGCCGCGTGATGATTACAGGCGAGGCAGGGTCTGGCAAAGAAATCGTGGCACGGACGATTCACGCCAAATCAAAACGCGCCCAAGCCCCGTTTGTGATTGTGAACTGTGCGCTGATGACCCCTGATAAACTGGAAGTGGAGCTGTTTGGCACCGAACCAGGGTATATCAACGGGCAACCCCGCAAAGTGGGAGTTTTTGAAGTCGCCCACAAGGGCACGTTGCTTCTTGATGAAGTGGCCGATATGCCGCTTGAAACACAGGGGAAAATACTGCGCATTTTACAAGAGCAAAAATTTACGCGTGTCGGCGGCAGCGCGCCCGTGCAAGTCGATGTACGGGTAATGGCCGCTAGCAATAAAAACCTAACAAAAGAAATCTCCTCAGGCAGATTGCGCCAAGATTTATTCTATCGCCTTAGCGTTGTGCCTATTGCCGTACCGTCGCTCAGAGAACGCCGCGAAGATATTTCCAAACTCGCGAGCTATTTCATGAACAAAGCCTCAAAAGCAGCGGGTGTTCCTGCGCGGCTTCTGTCACAAGATGCGGTTACTGCCCTCCAATCTTATGCTTGGCCGGGGAATGTTC
>JBILKT010000006.1:0-22497 GCA_044376545.1 Alphaproteobacteria bacterium | reverse complement strand
TTTCTAGGGCGATTGGCGTTGTCAAGCCTCGCTTCAAAAGCCGCACGTACCCTTATGTACGCTTACGTTTCCTCAGCAAGTCTTTCCTAGCCACTCATCCCGATAAAAGGGTTTTTAGAGGTGCCCTGTATCCTTACCGAAGGGTTGCTGTTCGCGCAAGGATTAAAGGGGGTACGTCTCAGCGGCTTTTGGAGTATATGCAATCCTGCGAGTTTTTGTAACTACCCACCTACCATGTCTTCTTGTTAAAAGGCACGAGGCACGAGGCACGAGGGATAAGGAAAAGAAAGAGTATCAAAATATACCGCTCGCACCGCAAGATTTGCAAAAAAATCTTGCGATCGGTAAAGCCCGCGCCGCGCCCCAGCGAAACGTTGCACATTCTTCCTGTGCAACAGGTATAGTCCCTTCTTTTTCCCCGTGCCTCGTGCCTCGTGCCTCGTGCCTCGTGCCTCGTGCCTCGTGCCTCGTGCCTCGTGCCTCGTGCCTCGTGCCTCGTACCTCGTACCTCGTGCCTCGTACCTCGTGCCTCGTGCCTCGTGCCTCGTGCCTCGTGCCTCGTGCCTCGTGCCTTGAAGAATAGCTAGGGAGTTACGAGTTTTTTTATACAACAGACACTTCCAATTTCGCCGCAAAGTTCCCACCGCTCGTAAAAGTATAGGTTGTTTTCGCACCGACAGTAGAAGAGTTTACAGCATAGCTGCCTGCCTGCACTGTTAAGCCAAAACTATTGCTGATATCAAGACGGAGGCTGTGACTAGCATCCGTCATGGCGAACACATCATTCCCATCAATCACCAAATTGCCGCCGCCTGTGTTGGCATTGCGGAAATCGAGGTATTCAACATTCTGAATTTTACTTGCAAAGGTTGTTGCATCCGTGCCCACTGCCCCACCACTTAACACGACTCTATCATTCGTGCCGCTGCCAAGGTTGAAGTTAATAGTATTGGCAAAGAAGTTTCCTGCATCACTGCTGATCCTGTCATCCCCTGCGCCCGTATTAACGTTTTCAATACCAAGGTACGTATCGGTGCCGATACTTGTGCCACTCGCGGTGTTATTGGTTATATCAAATGTAATGGCATTGGCACTGGCAGTATAATTAATCGTATCGGTATCTCCCCCCCCGTTTAGCGTATCATTGCCCAAATCCCCGATAAACGTATCATTGCCCGCGCCACCACTGAGCGTGTTGTTATTACTATCCCCTGTTAATGTATCACCAAAAGCAGAACCCGTAATGTTTTCTAACAAGTTAAAAGTATCCACGCCCCCATCACCATCATTGCTAGCGGTATTGGTGGTGAGGCTGGCTGTTACACCGCTTGCCGCAGTGGAATAATCCGCTGTATCGGTGCCCGCGCCGCCAAAAAAACTATCGTTCGCTGCCCCGCCACGGAACGTATCGTTGCCGTTATTGCCGTAAAAAGTATCAGCACCCGTACTCCCAATAAAGAGGTCATTCCCGTTGCTGCCGTGATATATTTCTATAGCGCTGAAAGAATCTGTGTTGGTGCCATCTGTTACTGTACCCGCCAGCACATTGAACGTTAAGTTATTACTGGTGCCCACACCATCGTTATAACTCAACGTATCGGTGCCCGTTCCGCCATTAATGGTATTGGTTGCAACGGTCAGATACATCGTATCGTTTCCCGCCCCTCCATTTAACGTATTGGTATTATTGTTTGCAAAGGTACTGTTGGTATCATACAAAATGTCATTATTATTGCCTCCATTCAGGATGTCGCTGCCTGTATCCCCATAAAGAATGTCGTTACCATCATTCCCGTTCAGTGTGTCGTTACCTGCTCCTCCATAGAACGTATCCACCGCACTACTGCCAATGAGTGTGTCTCCTACTGTTCCACCGTAGACAACGTCAAAGTTTCTTACTAAGTCCGTACCGCCCGTTTTGGTCACCGTGCTGTAGCCACCACCATTCACACTGGATAAATCAACGGTTACTGCGGTCACAAAACCATCATAGCGCAATGCATCCGTACCCGTTCCACCATCGAACGTATCGTTTCCCGTGCCGCCATATACCGTATCGTTTCCGACACCAAGAATGATGGTATTGTTGCCCGCATCGTTCGTGGTGGTGATGACATCATTCCCACCACCTGTGGTAATATTTTCAATATACCGAATACTATCCGTGTCATACCCACTGGTGATGGTTTGATAGGTTGCTGATTGGCTATTTAGCGTTACAGAAACGGCTGTGCTGTTTGCACTAAAATCAACTGTATCTGTGCCAATTCCCCCATCTAACGTATCATTCCCTGCATCGCCATAGAATGTGTCAGCCCCCCCCGCGCCTGATAAGACGTTTGCATTACCATCGCCCGTTAGGGTGTCTGCTTGCGCTGTCCCTGTAATATTCTCAATCCCTGTAAGGCTATCTACTTCGGCACTACCTACAAAACTCAACTGTGCATAACCACTCACAAGCGTGCCAAGATTAACCGTAATAGCATTACCAGAATAACTATAATCTGCTGTATCTATCTCCGTTCCGCCGTCTAAAATATCATTGCCCCCAAGCCCCACAAGCGTATCATTACCGCCTGAACCAGTGAGCGTATCTGCGGTTGTACTCCCTGTAATACTATCATTCCCACTTGACCCAACAAGCGTTTCAACATTTTTGATAAGGTCAGTTTTGCCACCTGCTACTGTGACAGTGCTATAACCACTACCATTCACAGTTGATAAATTAACGGTAATAGGGGTGTTTACACTCGCATAAGAGAAGCTATCTGTCCCCGCTCCCCCATCAATGGTGTCGTTACCGAGACTGGCTAGAAGCGTATCATTTCCGCCGCCTGCATCGATCGTATTATTCCCTGTACTGCCCGTAAGCGTGTCATTCAATCCGGAACCCGTGAGATTTTCAAAGTTACTAAAGGTATCGGTTGCACCGCCATCATCGGTTGCGGTGCCGCTTGTCAAATTCACTGTTACACCCACTGTTGCATTAGCATAAGAAAGTGTGTCTGTGCCCGCGCCTCCATCAAGGTTGTTTGCGCCCGTGCTCCCTTGAATGGTATCATTATTTGATGTTCCCACCACATTCTCAATATTGCTGAGGGTTTGTGTGCCCAATAGTGCACCCGTTACAACGCCCGTACGCAAGTTAATAGTCAGATTTTCGGCAATATTTGTATAGTTTATCGTGTCCGTACCATTGCCACCGTCCAATACATCATTCCCCAGCGTCCCCATGAAAGTATCATTGCCATCTAACCCAAAATATGTCTCCGCGCTTGCTGTTCCCGTGAACGTATCAGCAACATTTGTGCCTGCCACAATTTCAATATTGGTAAGGGTTTCAACATTCCCATCACTATCCATCACCGTCAGGCCACTTACTGTCACACCGTTGCTAAGGGAAACGTACGTTGCGGTGTCTGTGCCAATACCACCATTGATAACATCAAGCCCTGCACCCCCATCAAGCGTATCATTGCCACTTCCGCCTGTAAGAGTGTTGGCGCCGCTATCTCCCGTCAGCGTATCATTCAAATTTGAGCCAATGATCGTTTCAAAGTTTCTAACGAAATCTGTTTCAGTCCCAATAGTTGCCGTGGCATAGCCGCCACTCAGGTTCGCAATATTCAGTGTTACGCCACTACTTGCGGTGCTATAATCAAGTGTATCAATGCCGATGCCCCCATCAAGCGTATCATTCCCCGCGCCGCCTACAATCGTATCATTCCCCGCATCGCCGATAAGCGTATTCGCATTTGAATCGCCTGTGAGGGTATCGTTATTGTCGCCTCCCACAAGAATTTCTATGTTCTTGGCTTTGTCTGTTTCTGCACCAATAACAATGTCGAAATACCCATTGCTATCTAAATTGCTCATGTTCACCACAAGCCCGCTATTCGTATAATTAGCATAACTGAGTGTATCGATACCTGCGCCACCATCGAAAATATCATTGCCCGCATTGGCATAAATGGTATCGTTGCCTGCACCTGTGTTATAGGTAACGCTGCTTGCATCATCATTGATGATATCATCTTGTGCGGTGGCGTTAATCACGCCAAAATTCTCAATGGTTTGTGTGCCCACACCTGCGCCCGTTACAGTGGTGGGAGAAATAGTAAGCCCAACAGTAATTGCCCCATAATCAAGGGTGTTTGTGCCACTTCCGCCGTTTAAGGTATCATTGCCTAGTGTCCCATAAATAATGTCATTACCGCCGCCGCCCTGCAGATTGTTATCCCCTGCATCACCTGTAATGCTATCATTCCCACTACCGCCTATAACATTTTCAAAGCCGGGAATATTATACGTGCCAAAAGATCCCGTTGCTCCATCCGTTGTAAGATTCACTGTTACGGGATTTGTTTCGTAGGCAAATGTAATGGTATCACTACCTTCACCCCCATCAACAGTAATTATTGGTGTTCCGCCTCCGCCACTGCCACCGCCGCCATTATTTCCTAATCCACCGCTGCCAGTACCGCCTCCGCCCGTCACGGTATCATTTCCCGCCGTGCCTTGGTACGCATCAATATTGCGTACAAGGTCAAATTTGCCATTAGCAAAGGTAATCGTTGTATAGCCTGTTGTTGCCTCTGTGGAACCATCAATATTTACAATGCTGGTGGCAAGATTAACGTAAGAAATATTATTCGATCCCGTTCCCCCATCAATCGTATCGTTGCCGTCTGTTGCGTAAATGATATCATTCCCTCCGCCGCCATCAATGATGTCGTTACCGCTACTGCCATATAGATGGTCATTAAATGATGATCCGATGACATGTTCTATCGAGATTAAAGTATCTGTGGCGCCCGAACTATTTGTCGCCGTGCCCGCCCCTAAATTAACTGTTACAGCACTTAAAGCCCCTGTGTAATCAACCCTATCTGTGTCTGCCCCCCCATCAAGCGTATCGCCGTCCAAGCTGGCTATAAAAATATCATCACCGCCTAATCCTTGCAGAATGTTAACATTAGCATTCCCTGTGAGGGTATCACTGCCACTGCCGCCTGCTGCGTTCTCAATATTCGTGAAGCTTTGCGTTACCGCCCCTGTTACGGCGCCTGTCGCAATATTAATTCCCAATCCACCACTGGTGCTATCATAGCGCAAGGTGTCATTCCCCGCGCCGCCATCAATGGTGCTAACCGTGCCACCCCCTGTGATGGTATCATTTTCTGCGGTGGCAACAAAAGTCGTAATCCCTGAAAAAGTATCTATGCCTGTATTTTTAACAACACTTCCATTGAGCAAATCAGCATCCAACCCATTGACTTCTGTGCTATAGGTGAGCGTGTCACTGCCGCCGCCCCCTGTGTAACTATCGCTACCTGCGCTACTGGTGAAAATATTATTTGCCGTATTGCCACCAAAAGTGTCGTTAAAAGTAGATCCTACTAAATTTTCAACGTTGCGTATAATAATACTATCCCCGTTCGTAACACTTACACTAGCATCGCCGCTCTCTACCAAGGTTACGGTTACACCGCCCGTTTGATCGGCAAATGAGACGGTATCTACGCCCTCTCCCCCATCAAGAGTATCATTTCCTGTGCGTCCATTAAGAAAGTCATTCCCCGCGCCTGCCTCTAAGATATTGGTGGCACTGCTCCCCAACAATGCATCCGCATATTGCGTTCCAACCACGTTTTCAATACCACTGATTCTATCAATATCGGTGCTGCTCACCGTCACGGTGGTGGTGTTCAAATCGACAGTAACACCCGTACTGCCAAAGGCCGCCGCATAAACATACGAAATGGTATCAGAGCCAAGCCCCCCCGTTAAGATGTCATTTCCACCATACCCAATGAGCAAATCGTCCCCTGCCCCACCAATAAACGTATTCGCTTGTGCATCCCCGATTAAGCTATCATTGCCGCTGCCGCCTGTGATGTTTTCTATGTCCCGCACACTATCTTGCTGCGCGCTGCCAACGGCAACAGTATAATATCCATCTGCATTAGGGGGGCTTGTTAGATCAATACTCACAGCTTCCGTACGGGTTGCATAGGTGATGGTATCACTCCCATTCCCGCCATCAACGATATTATCGCCCACACCTGTATCAATCACATCGTTACCGTTGTTGGTGCGAATAAAGTCATTGCCTTTACCCCCAAACACGACGTCATTGCCCACCCCTGTGGTTACTTTATCTGCAGCAAGCCCCCCATAAACTGTAACATTGCCATCTCCTGTGAGGATAACATTCTCGTTGGGTTTAATATCCAACACCCAGCCCGTTGATTCTCCCGCATAGCTAAAGTCAGTGTTAGAGGTATCTTTCACCACAACAGGGATAACCAACGTATCAAACAAGGTTGTTTCTGTGGCGGCAACTTCCCCGTTTTTTTGCGCTGTTGACGCAACTGTTAGTGTGAAATCTTGCAGTTCATTAACAAGTCCATCGCCGTCTAAATCACTTTTGCTACCGAATTGTGTGGGGTCATATTGCAAAATAAATTTCTGATTGCCGCCTGATAACTCGTTGATACCAAGAATATAATCGCCATCTCCATTCGGCGTTAAGCCTTTCAGCGTAAAGCCAGCAGGCAATCCAGAAATAACCACTTCTGATAATGAATATCCCAATGGCAAATCAGGTGTGTACAACAATACTTTTGAGAGCAACGTTTCTGATATAAACTGGCTATTATCAGCGTAAATTACTGCCTCTCTATTATTGCGACTCGCGTCGATAAACTCTGCTTGTATTTGTGTTAGCGAGTTATTATCAATCGCGGCGGCACTGCTGCCCCCACCCCCCTGCACAGTTAAAATATTATCCGCGCTGATGCTACTGGTGGCTAATGTTTGCAAAGCCTTAATACTAGAGGTAAAGGTAATTGTTCCATCGCCATATCCTGTTGCAGGATTAAAGAGTGCATCCACTTTTGGCGGGTTAAAGGAAACAATGGGCGCATCTGATTTTGCAGGCGGGGTGCTATAATCACCACTATATTTTTTAAGAATAAGGTCTGCTTGTTTATTAAATTGTGTCAGTGGTTGTTTTGCCGCAACGCTCGTCACCGTTTGTTCTTTCGGTGTGACAACAGATTTAGCCTGCTCTACAACTTTAACTTCTTTAACAACTTTAACTTCTTTAACAACTTTAACTTCTTTAACAACTTTTTGTACTACTTTCTCGGCTGTTTTCGTGTTTTCCGTGGCTTGCATGTTGGTAAGGGCCGCAATCTCTTTGCCCGAAATACTTTGTACCAACCCTATCTTGCTTAGTAAATCATTGGGATTAACAAGAGTATTGCCTGCAAGAAGTTGCGGAGGATTGTCTCCAAACAGCATGACTCCCATATTACTTAAAACAACCTGCCCGCCACTTGGCAGGGTCAGAATCATATCACTCCCAAGAATATCGACTTTGGCATCTTTGAGATCAAACCCAAAATTCAGCTTTTCCCCTGGTTGTGCGTACACAACATTCCGTTCCCCTGCTGCGGGAGAGGCGATTTTTTGCGTGGCAGACATATAATACCCATATCAAAATAAACTTAATAGTAGAATATGCTTCAAGATGTATTAATAAATAGTTACTTCTTTTAAGATTCTGTGAACGCGCTATCCTTAATGCGAATCAACGGACGTAATAAATAATCAAGCACCGTGCGCTTTCCCGCCAGCATATTCACTTCTGTCAACATCCCAGGCATGATGCGTTTGTTTTTGCCCACCGTTGCTTGATCCAGCACAATTTTCACACGGTAATACGGCGGGGCTTGCCCCTGCTCATTCTGCAAGCTATCCGCACTAATATCTACAATATGCCCATTTACTAAGCCATATGTGGTATATTCAAAGGCAGTTATTTTTACTTTAGCTGCCTGCCCGTTCCAAATTTTTGCGCGATGTTCAGGGGCAATTTTTGCTTCCACAATCACCGTATCATCAGCGGGGGTTATTTCTGCTAGTGTTTCACTGGGGCGAATTGTTCCGCCCACCGTGTGCACATACAACCGATTCACCACGCCATTCACGGGAGAGATAACTTCGGTGCGTTCCACCTTGTCACGGTCAGATTTCAAGCGTTCTGCAAGTTGATCCCGCTCTACTGTTGCTTTGCGCAATTCTTCCAAAATATCATTTTTCTGCCGCGCGGTTGCTTCTTTTAAGCGTCCAATCGATTCATTTAATTCTGCACTGGTAATGGGAATTGTTTGTTGGGTGCTTGCAATATCCGTTTGAAATCTGTTCACTTTGCTTTCTGTCTCTAACAACCGATTGGTTGAGGCTGCCCCTGATTTCACCAGTTCTTTTACCATCGCATATTGTTTCCGCGCGGTATTAAGTTCTTGCTGCACATTGCGCACCCGCGCTGTTTGCTCCGCAAGGGCACGTTTTTTTTGTTCGCCTTGTTGTTCAAGCACCCGCAATTCTTCGGCGCGTTGTTGCCTACGGCTTAAAAATACGCGCTGTTCACTCGCCACCGCGTCTGGCACATTTTTTTCTAAGTCGGCGGGAAAAACAGGCGCAACATCATTTGCTTCCGCTTGCAATCGAATGATGCGCAACACAAGACTTGCAAGTTGAATTTCATTTTCACGCAACATGGAGGCATTTACTTCGTTGCGCACCCTAAATAAAACCTCCCCTGCCTGTACTATTTGTCCTTCACTCACCAAAATCGCGGCAACAATGCCGCCCTCTAAATGCTGAATGACTTTATTCTCCCCAGAAGAAATAGTGCGCCCCGTACCTTTCACCGCAACATCCACCTGTGCAACCGCTGCCCACAACACCAGCCCCACCAGCACAAGTCCTGCCAACAAATTTACCCGTCCCCACACGGGTGGTAATCCTTTAGGCTGTTGCATGGCTTAAACCCTCTAAAATGGTTTGCCGTGCGCCATGCTTTATAATGCTACCGTTTTCCATAATTGCCATTGTGTCGACAAGCGATAACAGCGGCGTACGGTGCGTCACCAACACCACGGTAATCCCTTGCAATGCAATACGTAAATTTTGCACTAAGCGTTGCTCCATCACATGATCCATCATCGCTGTTGGCTCATCCATTAATAAGACTTTGGGACGACGCAATAAGGCGCGTGCAATAGCAAGGGCTTGTCGTTGTCCACCTGAAATATTCAAGCCCCCTTCTGATAGCGGCAAATCAAGCCCTCTGCCCGCTGCTTTAATAAAAGCATCTAATGCAACCACTTCTAACATCTGCATCAGCGCATCGTCATCCAACGCCTCACCATTCAGTAAATTATCCCGCACCGTGCCTGCAAAAAAATAGGGGTGCTGCTCAACAATGCCTAACTGCCCCCGCAATGCCGTGGGAGAGAGCGCAAGGCTGTCATAATCATCCCAGCATAATTTTCCCATCGTCAGCGGCGTTTCCATTGAGAGCACTTTGAGTAATGTTGATTTTCCCGCACCACTTGCCCCCACTAGCGCTAGCTTTTCAGCCGCCGCAAGCCGCAAATTTGTGTTTTTCAAGGCGGGATAATTCCCTAATAATACCGTTGCATCCTCAAGGGTACCCCCCCCCTTCAGTATAATATTTTCTTTGCCCAAAGCATTCTCTGCAGGCAACCCAAGAATTTTCTCAATCGCCTGCATTTCTTTGCGAACTTTTGGCCATTTTGCAAATAATTCCCCCATATTCACGAGTGGTGCTAGCACACGGGCGCTTAGCAAGTTCACCGCAATTAATCCCCCCACACTCAAGGCATTATTGTGAATTTCATAAACCCCCACAACGACCAATAAAATGCTGTTCAGCACCACAAACGCTTGGCACAATGCCCCCACTAAATGATGCCAAAACATCATCCGTGCACCTTGATCTGCTGATTGCCCCACCACCTCTTCCCATCGCTTTAAAAAGGGAGCGTAGCGGGCAAGTTGTCGAATGGTGTCGCGTCCATTCAGGGTTTCCGAAAGCGCGTGCATTTTTTTCTCAATCGCTTGTTGATTCCCCAACAGCGTTTGATTGAGCGTTACATGGAACAGATATTGCAGCCCGATAATAACAATTCCGATGGTCACAGGCACAAGCGTAATCGCGGGACAGGTGAGATAAATGATCAGCAGAAAAGCCAAAACAAACGGTAAATCTACCAAGGTGGGCAAGAGTTTAGAACAAAAAAATTCTCGAACATCTTGCAAATTCCCCAGATAGTAACTCATCTTTGCCATGTTTGTGCCATGAGGAAGATGGAGAATATGCTTTAGAAAATCTTGCTCCAATATTCCCGCTGCACGCGCGCCCAAGGTGTCTGTTATCCAATTACGACTTGTTTTAAAAAGCACTTCACAAACAAGCACTAACATCATGCCTGAGAACAACACCCACAGGGTGTCTTCTGCAAAATTCGGCACGACCCTATCATAGACTACCCGCGTAAAAACAGGCAAGGCGATTGCCAGCAAATTCATAAAAATACTGGTCATTGCTACATCCCGATAGGCTTGGGCGGGAAATCGCAACGGTCGCCAAAAAGGATGTGCAAGCATCATGGGCATTTTTTACCACAGAATGGCAGTAACAACTCACCCACTAATTTCTTCAGTGTATAGCTGGCGTTGATAACATCATTACGCAACCGCTCTTTTTTCACAGAGGCGGTAAAAATTCTTTCACGCGCTTCCACCAAATTGGTCACATCAACATCGCCGTCACCATGCTTAAATTGCTCCCTGTAAACCCGCTCTAACTCTGTGTTCGCTTTCACTTCCGTAATGGCAACATTCATTTCTTTTGCAGCACTATTTAATTTATTATAGCCCTGACTGACATTCTGTTTCAGTTCACGACGAATACGATCGCCCCGCGCTTCCAACTCTTTTATTTTACCTGCTTGCCGCTGCACCGTTGCAGAACGCAAACCACCGTCAAAAATCTTGTAGTTTAATTCAAGCTTACCGCTCGCCGCACGCTTCACACCTGTTTCCCCGCCTAAATCTTCTGCATGTCCTCCGTCAACCACAAAACTTAGGTTGGGATAAAACTGCCCTTTGCTTGCTTCCATTTCATGGCGTGCAGCAGACAAATCTTCTTGGTTAACAAGAATATCGGTATTTTTTTTAAGTGCCTGCGCCAGCAACTCTTCTTCCGCAACGTGTGTGTCCTCAAGCGGAAGCGTAGGCAATTCCGCAACAAAATCTGTCGTATCCCCCGTTAAATATTTCAAGGCACTTTGGGCATCTTTAAGGGCAGAATGAGCGTTAATTTTTTCTTGCTCTGCATTCGCAAGACGCGCCAACATATAATTTTTTTCAGAAACGCTTGTGTCTCCCGCTTTTGCCCGCAACTCTACTAATTTAGCAATCTCTTGCAACGCTTTATAATTTTCTGCTGATGTTACGGAGATTTCTTGAAATTGCACCAACTGCAAATACACTTCGATAGTATTTTTAATCAGCTCTTCGGTGATTTTATCACGCGTAAAATTAGCAGACCTCGCTTGTGCCAAGCGTTGTGCCACGGCTTCTTGGGTAATAAACCCATCAAACAACATCTGCCGCACATTCAGGCTAGTATTGTTACCATAACTATACCCGCTATTTCCAGTTGACCCCTGCGCAACTGAGAAGGGGTTATTATATTCCCTGCCTGCATCTATTTTAAGATTGGCCTGCGGATAATACGCCGCTTTCGCCTCATCAATGCTGGCTTCTGCTTGTGTTACCTGTGCTGTGGCAGTTTGTCGCTCAGGATTTTGCCGTAAAGCGCGCTCAATCGCTTCTTCAAGGGTAAGTATGGGATTTGCGATTACAGTTGCAGGCTGATTTTTTTCTACAGCTTTCGCTGCAATTGTTGTCGCAACACCCTGCTTCTTTTCTGTATATTTCGTTTTATTTTTATCTGTTTCTTGAGCAGGATTCTCCAACAAAAAACTCCCCCGCACACGAGATGTTAAATCACCTGCTGTGTCCTGCAACACAACTGCGTTTTTCTCTGTAGGACGTGCTTTTTCTAACACCGAGCACGCACTTGCGAGAAGTGTTGCGGTTACAATAATTGTCAGTCTACTGACCGAAAATGATACGAACATTGCCATAAATATTATTTTCCGATGCTGCTTCATCTAAAATCTTCAGTGCGATATTTTCTGGTTTTAGACCCTCTTGAATAAGAATATTACGAACATTAAGAGCGCGGTTCAACGCAATCTCTCGTGTTGAAGCAAAATTACTCTCTGTGGGCACAACTGTTTGCAACACAACTTTACCACCAATAGGAAACAGTCCTTTTAAGAACGCCACCGTTTTGGGTTGAAGCGTTACACCAAAATCATCGTAGAATATTTGTACGCTTTTTGCGTCTCGTGTGGTGGTTTGGCTTTCCGATTCTAAAAGAACTGATTTCACCTGAACCAGCGTTGCAATCTGTTCTTTTAGCGCCTGATTCTCTAAAAGAATCTGACTTATCCTATTTGTTTTATCCTCCGCTGATTCCGTTTTTGCTTCTGCAACGGCTTCTGCTTTTGCTTTTTCAACCGCCTTGCTTTTCTCTTGTTGTGACAAGACAAAAATAATCACGGATGTAAGCATCATAAAAAATACAAACACGATAATAACCGTGGATAAAATATCCACGAACCCCGGCCACGGGATGGTGCTCTCGGGATCATCAGCATTACCAGACATCTATTGTTCCCCCGCTTTTGATGTAGAAGAAGCTATCGTTTCTAAATCCTGCCATTGCGCAATCTCATTTAATTGTCTTTGCAAAGTCGCTTGCATTTCTAAAACAGGATCAATAGCCTCGCTCTTGTCTGCATCTTGATTGCGGTCGTGAGATGACTCGCCTATACTTTGCAAAATACGGCCCTGCAAATTAACCATTGCGGTGTAAACTTCAACCAAATTGTTAAGGCTTGTATTGTTTTTCTCTTGGTGTTGAGACGCGGCATCAATATATGTTGCTATACGCTCTTGTCCCGCCAACATACCTTGCTGTGTGGTATTTAATGCACCATGCAATAACCGCACATTATCGTTAATCTCACGATGCACATCGGGCAACCCCGCTAAAGATTGACGAATCGCCTGTGATGCCGCATCCATATGTCCTGCAACACGGTCTTGTCCCGCCAATATACCTTGCTGTGTGGTATTTAATGCACCATGTAATAACCGCACATTATCGTTAATCTCACGATGCACATCGGGCAACCCCGCTAAAGATTGACGAATCGCCTGTGATTCATTCTTTAATCCTAAAACCGCCGATTCTATTGCATCTGCAAGCCTTACATTGATGCGACTTTCGTCAGTTAGCCGCTTAATGGCAATAATTTGTTGTTCGTTAAATTTCATTAAATGCGTAATAACACCACTCATACCTTGCAGCATTTGCTGTGCTTGATTACGAAATTTGAAGATTGTTGTATCAAGAGCGCTGACAACACTCATATTGTGCTGCGTGATTACTTCTAGCGGATTAAGAGCTTGTTCCTGTTTTTCTTCCAAAGGAGGAATGCGGGTGTCAATCCACACACTAAAATTTTCCATGAACTTATCCATGCCCTTGGCACAAAAACTGTTCAGCAAGCCTCCTAGCAAAGACCCCGACAATCCAAAAAGAGACGCACTAAATGCAATCCCCATACCTTGTAAGGGTTTACTAATGGAATTTAAGAACTCCAACATCCCCGCGCCTGAATCGCCACCACTTGAGAAACTTTTGGTAATGCCGCCCATTGCATCCCCCACGGAGGTAATTGTTTCCAGCAACCCCCAGAACGTACCAATCAATCCCAACATTACCAACACCCCTGCAATATATTGCACGGCGTTACGCATATGCCCTGCCCGTTGACCCACTTTAGATTTTATGAGTCGGGCTTGGTTATCGTCAAAAATCAAGAATCCTGTATTTTTATAGCTATTTAAAATACATTGCGTATAGAAGGTATCAATAAAACTTGCCTTAGAACGCAAGCGTTCAATAAGCTCTCGTCGTTCTTCTTCAGTGGGATTATCTTCAAATTTCTCAACACGACGCAAAAAAACTGCCGCCCGCTGCACTTTGAATGCATTGGCAAATGCCATAATAATAACAATAACGCCTGTTGCACAAATAAGTCCGTTTAAGCTGGCATGCGCCATAAAACGAATATACAAATCTTCGCGCATCCACACAATCAACGCAAGAAACGCAAACAGCGTCACCCACATGCGATGGGGGATGTAATAGCCAATAAGGCCTGTTTGTAGAACTCTGTTGTTATTTTCGCTTGTCATATGAATACTCCCGTAGATCTTGTCACGAACATAAAGTTTCGGAACGGACTCTTAGAGCTTGTCCCGAAACTAACGCATGAGGAGAAAATTGAGATTTTTGCGCGAAAAATCGCACCAAAATAGCGGGATATACTGGGGTATTTTCCCTATTTTGGGGTGATTTTGCAGCCAAAAAGATCGGTTTTAAACTCATGCGTTCGTTTCGGGACAAGCTCTTAGACCAACACTATACGAACTACTGGTTTATAATTGGTTACTTTTTCCAACCCAGCCCAAACGTCTTGTTTAAGAGAACAAAGTGGCGTTACTGCATAATTAAATTCTATTTTTTCAATGTCTTAACTTGTGAGCAACTCGCAAAAATGTTGATTTTTCGGTGGTGCTAAACACGTAATGATGCGGGAAAATCTTCTGAAGATTGACACAACAAAGTTCGTCACCCCGTGCTTGTCACGGGGTCTGGAATCATTATTTACCAGACCACGTCATAAAGACGGGGTGACGATTCTTTGTAACTATCACAATAGTCCCTTCTTTTTCCTCGTGCCTCGTGCCTCGTGCCTAGCACCTTGAGGATCAGAAGATGACCGTAGCTAGAGAGTGACGATTTTTTTTATCATCATTAGAGTCTTTCACTGCACTTTCGTTTGTGAAAGCCAAGGCTCTACTTGCTTACGGTTCAAAACAGCTCCGCATCGGGGCTTTGGGCGTGGGCGGGTGTTAGGGGGTGGGTTTTTCGTGCTTTTTTGTTAAGTCATTTCATGATACCATTCATGTAAATATCGGTGAACACGATGCAGCAACAAACAGAAATCTCCCTCAGCCCCCACTTTACTTCCCTCATCACCCAACAGGTAAAAAGCGGGCGGTATGCCTCCCCCAATGACGCGGTGAATGCCGCCCTCAAATTATGGGAACAACAAGAAATCAAACGTGCCGCCTTGGAGCAAGCGTTGATGGAAGGAGAAAACAGCGGGTACACCTCTTATTCTCTGGAAGAATTAATCGCAGAGCTATACCGCTCGCACCTGAAGATCTGCAAATAAATCTTGCGAGCGGTAAAGCCCGCGCGGCGCTTGAGCGTTTCATCGCAACTTCTTCAGTTGCGATAGGTATAGATGCGGAAGAGGACGTAATACTCAATATGCACTGATGACAAGGGATTTTAGAAGGGTGCAACAACAAAGTCCGTCACCCCGCTACCCTGAAGGTCATTAAGACCTTCGGGGAAGTGCGGGGTCTGGTAGTATTTAACGCCACTCCATCGCATAACGGAAGCTGCAAATAAAACTCCAGACCCCGCACTTCCTCTCCTTATCAGTCGAGGTAGCGGGGTGACGATTCGCACTTTATCATTACCCCTACAGGACTGCCCTATCCGAATGACCCACCCCCTCCAACTCACCTCTGCCTACACCCCGTCTGGCGATCAACCAGTAGCCATTGCGGCGCTGGTGGCAGGCATTAACGCAGGGAAACTTGACCAAGTGCTCCTTGGCGTTACAGGTTCGGGAAAAACCTACACGATTGCGAATGTGATTCAGCAGACGCAACGCCCCGCGCTCATCATGGCACCGAACAAGACGCTCGCCGCACAGCTTTATGGCGAGATGAAAGAGTTTTTCCCACACAATGCGGTGGAATATTTCGTCTCGTATTATGACTACTATCAACCCGAAGCCTATGTGCCGCGCTCGGACACCTTCATCGAAAAAGAAGCGACCATCAATGAGCAGATTGACCGCTTGCGCCACGCCGCCACCCGTGCCCTTTTAGAACGCCCCGATGTCATTATCGTTGCGAGCGTCTCGTGCATTTATGGTTTGGGGTCGGCGGAGAGCTACTCGTTGATGACCATCGAGATTACCGAGGGGCAAACGCTTGACCAACGTGCCCTCCTGCAACAGCTCGTTGAGATTCAATATCGCCGCAATGACCTTGGCTTTGCACGCGGCTGCTTCCGCGTGACGGGCGATGCGATTGATATTTTCCCGTCGCACTATGAAGACCGCGCTTGGCGCATTTCCCTGTTCGGCGATGAGGTGGAAGCCATCACCGAATTTGACCCACTGACGGGCGAGAAGCTCGCCAAACTCCCCGCCATTCGCATCTTTGCCAACAGTCACTATGTCACCCCCGGCCCCACGTTGCGCCAAGCGATTGAGCAAATCAAAGTGGACTTGCAACTGCGCCTTGCGGCACTCAAAGAGCAGAATAAACTCCTCGAATACCAACGCCTTGAACAGCGCGTCACATTCGATATTGAGATGCTGGAAACCACAGGCATGTGCAACGGCATTGAGAATTATTCGCGGTATTTATCAGGGCGCGGCGCGGGCAATCCGCCACCCACGTTGTTTGAATATCTGCCCAAAAACGCACTGCTAATTATCGATGAAAGTCACGTCACCGTCTCGCAAGTGGGCAGCATGTATAAGGGGGATTTTGCCCGCAAAACGGTGCTCGCTGAATATGGTTTCCGCTTGCCCTCCTGCCTCGATAACCGCCCGCTGAAGTTTGAAGAATGGGACGCGATGCGCCCGCAAACCATCTATGTTTCTGCGACTCCCGCACCCCTCGAACTCTCCCGCGTTAACAACCAAGTGGTGGAACAACTCGTGCGCCCGACAGGACTCATTGACCCCCTCACCGAAGTGCGTCCCACCGAACATCAAGTCGATGATGTGATTGCCGAGTGCCGCCTGATGGCAGCGCAAAATAAGCGCGTACTCATCACCACGCTCACCAAAAAAATGGCGGAAGACTTGGCGGATTATTTCCAAGAAACGAGTGTCAAAGCCCGCTATCTGCACGCTGATATTGACGCATTAGAACGCATCGAAATCATCCGTGATTTGCGCCTTGGCGTATTCGATGTGCTGATTGGTATTAACCTCCTGCGCGAGGGCTTGGACATTCCCGAGTGCGCCCTTGTGGCGATTCTGGATGCCGACAAAGAAGGCTTCTTGCGCTCTAAAACCTCGCTGGTGCAGACCATCGGGCGGGCGGCGCGGAACGTGGATGGACGCGTTATTCTCTATGCCGATAGAATCACCGATTCGTTGCACTACGCCATCGGCGAAACCGAACGCCGCCGTGCGAAACAGATTGCCTATAACCTCGAGCATGGCATCACCCCGCAAACCGTCATCAAGCGCATTCATGATAGTATGCAGGCAGCAGAGGTTGCAGCCGAACCCAGTGTAACATTGACAGGTAAAAAGTTAGAGGAACACAGAGCAGACTTAGAGAAAAAAATGCGTGCCGCCGCGAGTGATTTGAACTTTGAAGAAGCCGCAAAATTACGCGATGAGATTAAACGTCTCGATGCCGCCGCACTAGAACTCCCCGCCTTTGAAAAGAGCATTGCGCGGGCAAGTGCCACACAAAAGAGCGGGAAGAAACGAGGGGCGAAATAGGCATGATGACTAAACAAGCAATGATGCTGTCCCCTCACCCCAGCCCTCTCCCAATTTTTTTGAGAATGGGGGGAGGGCTGGGGTGAGGGGGTAACTTGATGCCTATAAATTAGCGGTCACCCAACGCCGCCAACAACCGCTCTAAGCCCTCGCTTGAACCAATGGTTACGCGGAGGTGTTCAGGCAAATGATACGCCTTCACACGGCGCACAAAAATCTCGTGTGCAAGCAGGTGTTCGTAAATTTTCACTGTCTGTTCGACCGTGTGCATGAGGAAAAAATTCGCAACGCTGGGCACAACAGGATAGCCAAGGGCGGGCAGTTTTTGACGAAGAATAGAAAACCACTTTGTGTTGTGCGCTTTGGTTTTGGCGATGTGTTCTACGTCGCTTAACGCGGCGATGCCAGCAACTTGTGCGCCACCATTCACGTTGAAAGGTCCGCGAATGCGATTCAGCACATCGGCAACAGCGGGAGAGAAATAGCCCCAACCAAGACGCAACGCCGCCATGCCATAGATTTTTGAAAACGTGCGGGTCACCGCAACATTGGGGAATTGCTCCACAAGTTTTGTGCCAATTGCATAGTCTGCGTCGTCCACATATTCTGCGTAGGCTTCATCCAATACCAGCAACACGGTTTTGGGCAAGCGTTCACAAAACGCAACGAGTGCCGCATGGGTGATGTAACTCCCTGTGGGGTTGTTGGGGTTGGCAAGGTAGATGATTTTTGTTTTAGGGGTGACGGCTTTTAAAACCGCTTCTAAGTCCGTGTGGAGATGGTGCTCAGGAATGGCAATCGGTTTTGCGCCCACTGTTTTTGCCACAATGGGATACACCAGAAAGCCATGCTGCGAATACAGCACTTCATCGCCCACCCCAGCATAGGCATGAGCGAGCAGGCCGAGTAATTCATCCGACCCATTGCCGCACACAATGTTCGCCGCATTGAGGTGATATTTTTCCGCCAATGCCTCGCGCAGCAAACGGCAATCCCCTTGGGCATAAAGATGTAAATAGGGGGTGAATTCTTTATAGGCTTCAACCGCTTTGGGGCTGAGACCAAACGGATTTTCGTTTGACATGAGACGTGCGGCGTTGCCTGCATCACGCAGCGCAGATTCCCCGCCGATATACGGGTCAATATTCAGGATGCTGTCTTTAGTTTGGATCATGAGGAGAAGGTCTCTCTTTCACACTTAAAAAATACCGATAGGCTTGCTCAAAATCTTTGGATTCTTCCCTATCGATAAGGCGTGGACGCAACAATTCGGGACGCTCAAACTCTGCCAGAATTTTCGCTGTTTGCCAACGGGAGAATCGCCATAAATTGAGGATTTGTTGCTGCACACGCTGCTGGTCAACAGCCGAAAGCGTTTCATACAGCGGCAACGCAAAGCTGACTTGCCAGAGGAGCAATGTTGGCTCATACGGAGCCGCCGTGACAGACATCCGCCACGCGTTAAGGGCTTTTTGCGGTTGCAAAAGGGTATTGTAAATAAACGCAAGGCGACTCCACGCAAAGGTATCGCTCGGGCGGTTCTCAACGGTTTTCTCTAGCGGGGCTTTGGCATTGAGGGCATATAGGCGCCCCTGTAAGCTTTGCGAATTGTGCCATTGTGCGGCAAGCATGGCAAGATAGCCAAAATCTCCTGCCACGGCAGGCGGCATGGATGTGCTGTCTTTTTTGAACGCAGCTACTGTTTCGAGGACAAGATGTTGTTGTGCTTCGGTGCGCTGTTCTTTTATATGAAGAATATCGATGGTGACTTGGCGGAGCGCGTAAAAATGCACAACCTGTTTAAAGCTCACAAGCGTGAATAACAAGGCAGCACCGCACGCTACCCCTATCACAGCAAAGCCTAGACGTTGACGTGTACGGTGTGTGGTGTAAAAACTAGGATGGTTTGATTGCGTAGTAATCACCGTATTTCCCATAGTATGCTGCGTTATCGCCGTAGCCGTAGCGTGCATGACGCGCAACATTCACGGCGGTAAGCACAACACTGATCGGCAACTCCAGATTGCTTAACGATCGCATGGCACTACACACAGTCTTGCGCGATGTTCTGTCATACCGTACGGCATAGAGCATGTAATCTACTTGTGGCGCAAGCACCAACGCATCGGATACCGCAAGCACAGGCGGCGAATCAATGATAACATAGTCGTAATAATCACGCGCCATTTCAATCAATTTTTTCATCTCGACAGCGCCAAGAGCATTTTGTGGTACCGCCACCTTGCCATGGGAAAGGCAATATTCTGTTTGCATGTTGACATCTTTGTAGACGATTTCTTTAATGCTGGCTGTGCCATTAAGATAGTCACTTAAGCCTTTTTCTGGGCTTACGTTCAGCATCTGTGCGATACGGGGACGACGCAAATCGGCATCAATCAGCAAAACTTTTTTGCCCCCCAATGCCGCAACGTTGGCGAGTGATAAGGAAAAAAAAGTTTTGCCTTCATTGGGTTCAGAAGAGGTGACGAGAATTGTTTTAACGCCTTTATTATCTTTATCTTGAAATTGCAGCGTGGTGAGAATAGCCCGTATCGATTCTGCGTAGGGCGCCGTGATATTTTCGCGCAAATGCGCAAGCAGTCGTTTCGCATTTGTCTTGTTGAGTTGCGGCACCATGGCGAGCGTTTTAAGCCCCAAAATTTTTTCCACCTCAAGCGGTGTGCGAAACGTATTGCTTAAGAGCTCAAGCAGAAACACAATGAAAATTCCGAGGATGCTGGAGAGGAAAATCACCACCAACACGATAAGTTTTTTCTTTGGCTTTGAGGGATTAATTGGCACGTCTGCTTTTGCGATAACACGGGCATCGGCTTGTTGGAAATTATCCCGTGAGAAGGTTTGCTTGAAACGCTCTAGGAATGATTTGTAAAGCAAATGATTCGCTTCTGCATCACGCACTAATTGAGAAATTTGAATTTGCACACGGCTATTGACGGCAACCTTGCCCTCAACTTTCCGTATATTGTCTTGCAGCGTATTTTCACGTGCACGGGCAACTTCAACCTCATTGGCAAGGCTGCTGATAATCCGCTCCACTTCCTCGGTAATTTTACCGCGCAGATCCCGAATTTGATTGCGGATATTGATGAGATCGGGGTGACGCTCGCCATAGCGGCTTGTAAGGTCTGCTTCTTGCCGCACGAGGTCTGCTTCTTGTTCGCGTAGTTTTTGGATGAGTTGTGATGCAACAACTTGGGAAACGGACTCAAATCCGCCTTTTTTAGAGACAAGTTGACGGGCTTGGCGCAGGCGCGCCTCTGCTTGTGCCCGTTCTGTTTGCGCTAACACAAGCTGTGTATTGAGGTCGATTAGTTGTTTGCTTGTGAGCGTTTGACCATCTTTATCCTCGATGATATTGCCTTTCTCTCGCGCTGCTGCTACAGCATTGTCGGCGATGGTAATTTTTTCTTTCAATTCTTCAAGGCGCTTGCTGAGCCATGCGTTCGCTCGCTCGGTGGCATCGAATTTCACCTCTAATTGATCGGTGAGATATTGATTTGCCCACTCGTTGGCAATACGCGCCGCCTTTTCAGGATTTTCGGAGGTAAAACCGATAGTGATCGCATACGATTTTCCATCGTTATCGACGGAAAACCCTGCAAGTAATTTTTTTGTAACCACACTTTCCACCCGTGCCGAATTTGCCTCTGTATCCCGTGCACCGATGCCTATTGATGACAAGAGACGATGGAAAAAAGTGGCAGGAGGGTGCGGGGTCTTATTGAGAAGGGGATTAAATTCGGCATCTTCTAATAAATTCAGGCTTTTCGCCACACGATATGCCATGGCGCGGGAATTTAGTATCGCAATTTCACTGCGTACTGTCCCTTCATCGATTTTAAGCCCTGACATCACCGCCTGAAAATCGGTGACTTGCATTTGCCGTGTATCAAGCATCAGCGTTGTTTCAGCTGTATAGAGCGATTTTTGCTGCAACAGCATGACAATCGCAATAATGGTGCACGACAGCATCACACCCATAATAATTTCCCGCCGTGCCCACAGTAAATTCAGGACGGAAGGCAGATCTAAATCAGCGCTGGTTATGGTCGAAAGCGTTGCAGGGCGGTGCGTATTGTTCACAGGCAAGGATTCCCAAGGTGTTGTACAGATGCAACAGTATAATAGAAAAAGTGGGTTTTTGCAAGGAAAAGGGGTTGGGAAAAAGGGTTGTTAATTTGTACCTCCCTAGGTACTCTTCAAGGCGCTAGGGACGAGGGACGAGGAAAAGAAAGAGTATCAAAATAGTCCCTTCTTTTTCCTCGTAACGATGATACCAAAATCGTCACCCCGCTACCTCGACTGACAAGGAGAGGAAGTGCGGGGTCTGGAAAGATTTCCATCATAACCAACTGTCACCCCGTCTTCATGACGGGGTCTGATAATTCTTATATCCTCATAACCGTCACCCCGTCTTCATGACGGGGTTTAAAAGACTTCCATCGATGCAAATGTCACCCCGTCTTCATGACGGGGTCTGATAATTCTTATATCCTCATAACCGTCACCCCGTCTTCATGACGGGGTCTGGATTTAAAACGCCTGCTACGAACGTATCGTCTCCCCCTCACCCCAGCCCTCTCCCAATTTCCTTAAGAATGGGGGGAGAGGGAGCACCCGCCTACCGCTTGCAACAATTTCTTCAATGTTGCTGCAAAACATACGGCACAAAGAAAGCCCCCTCTCCCCTTGTGGGAGAGGGCTGGGGTGAGGGGTAAAAATCCCTAAAAGGGCATCAATATTCCTGCCACCCCCAAACCCTAATGCCTAATGCCTAATGCCTAATGCCTAATGCCTAATGCCTAATGCCTAAACCCTACAACCCGTTACCCAAAAG
>JBILKT010000069.1:0-8007 GCA_044376545.1 Alphaproteobacteria bacterium | reverse complement strand
TCTCCCTTTCATTACAACAAGGGCGCACGTTAGGGGTAGTGGGCGAAAGTGGCTCAGGAAAATCAACGCTAGGATTTGCGCTGTTAAAACTCATCGCCGCAGAAGGAGAGTTTGTATATGAAGGGCAATCATTGAAAACCCTTTCTCCCAAAGCCTTAAGGCAGTTACGCCGCGAAATGCAAATTATTTTTCAAGACCCGTTCGGCAGTTTAAGTCCGCGTCGCACCGTGGGCGAAACCATTGCAGAGGGGTTGGATATTCACCTGCCCTGCAAAACCACAGCAGCGCGGGAGGCAAAAATCGCTGCCGCCTTAGAAGAAGTGGGGCTGGATGCGAGTATGGCGCACCGCTATCCCCACGAGTTTTCAGGGGGACAACGCCAACGCATTGCCCTTGCCCGTGCCTTGATTTTGCATCCTAAATTATTGGTATTGGATGAACCCACTTCCGCGCTCGATATTGCAACCCAGCGGCAAATTGTGCAGCTTTTGCAAGATTTGCAAGCTCGCTATGGCATTGCCTATATTTTTATCAGTCACGATTTAAAAGTGATTCGCGCCCTTGCCCATGATATACTCGTGATGCAACACGGCGTTGTGGTCGAACAGGGCAGCACAAAAACGGTTTTTGAATGTCCGCAACAGGCGTATACAAAAGAGCTGCTCACGGCAGCGTTTGCATAAGGGATATTTGCATAAAGGATAAATGACATGGACATCACAAGCATTCTCCTTGGCGCAGGCAGCGTTGGCATTGCAGCGGCGGTGGGCTGGCATTTTGTCAGCAACAAAAATAAACACGCCCTCCAGCAAAAAGACTTACAATTACTGGCCTTGCAGCAAGATCTTGAAAAAGCCGCGCTCACCTTGACGCATGAACGGGCGCAAGCCGCTGCAAAAGTGCAATCCATTACGGATGCAAAAGAACTCCTGCTCGCACAATTTCAAGCCGCCTCCAAACAGGCATTGCAGGATAACAACCAGCAATTCCTCACCCTTGCCGATCAAGTGCTGGATAAACGCCAGCAGGCTATCACCCACCTGCTGAATCCCATGAAGGAAGCCTTGGGCAAGTTAGAAGGGCAATCCAAAGATATTCATGAAAAACAGCTCGGCGCGTATAGCGAACTGAAAGAACAAATCAAGCATTTGAATAGCTTGCAGCAAACCGTGCATGGGGAGACGAATAAGTTGGTCGAAGCAATTCGCCGTCCGTCCGTGCGGGGGCGATGGGGGGAGATGACACTGCGTCGTGTGCTGGAATCAGCAGGGATGCTCAATCACTGTGATTTCATCGAGCAAAACACTATCACCACCGAGGGTATCGCGCAACGTCCTGATGTGGTCCTCAAATTGCCCGATAAACGGCAAATCGTCATTGATGCCAAAGTGCCGTTTGAGGCATACTTGAGTGCGATTCAAACGAACGATGAGCAAGAACGCAAAGTATTTTTGCAGCAGCACGGGCAACAACTCCGCAAACATATCAAAGACCTCAGCAGTAAGTCGTATTGGCAAAGTGTCGAGCCGTCGCCTGAATTTGTGATATTATTTGTCCCCAGTGAAAGCGCGTTTAGTGCGGCATTAGAGGCAGATCACACCCTGCTTGAAACAGGTTGGCAGCAGCGCGTTGTGATGGCAACGCCTGCCACGCTTATGGCTACCGTCATGGCGATTGCCTATAGCTGGAAGCAAGAACGCATTGCCGAAAGCGCGAAGCAAACCGCGCAACTCGGGCGTGAGCTGTATGACAGATTATGCACGTTTGTGGGCTATGTTAATGATGTGGGCAAAGGGTTAGGTCGCGCTGTTGAGAGTTACAACAAAGCCGTTGCGTCTTACGAGACGCGCCTCTTGCCCAAAGCGCGGAGCTTTGAAGACTTGCATCTCACGCCCAATGACAAAACCGCACCCCTCCTTGAGAAAATTGAGGCCGAGCCACGATTGATGGTGGTGAAGGATGAAGCGGCGTAGCGGTTTTAGCTTTTCGGTTTTAGGTTGCCATACTTCAAAACCGAAAACCAAAAACCTCTCTCCTACCCCAACAACAATTGCGACGCGACATTAATATACTTCCGCCCCGCTTCTTGGGCGGCATTCACGGCTTCTTTCAGCGGTTTATCTTTGCGAATGGAAGCGAGTTTCACCAGCATGGGCAAATTCACCCCTGCCAGCACTTCCACATTCTCCGCAATGGCAGCAAGGGCTAGGTTAGACGGCGTGCCGCCGAACATATCGGTCAGAATAACAACGCCTTGACCACTATTAACACTCGCTGCACTTTCCACAATTTTCTCGCGGTGCATGCCCATATCATCATTTGCTTCAATGCAAATGGGGATGATTTGTTGTTGTTTGCCAACAATATGCTCCAACGCCGAAAGAAACGACGTTGCCAGAGTGCCGTGGGTAACGAGAACGATGCCAATCATAATATCTTGTGTCCAGAGAGCTTCAGTATCAGGAATGAGTGTTAAAAAAGTCTTACGTGCAGGCATAATGCTGTATGCTTTTTTGCAGTGTAACACAACTTGAAGAGTAGCTAATACCAATCTGCTTTAAAAACTGAAGGAACTGGGCCCCTGCCTTCGCAGGGGATTCGGTCGGGATGATTGCTCACTCAGGTCGAATCCCCTGCGAAGGCAGGGGGCCAGAAATTTTTAGAAATTTAATGGGGTTGGTATAACTCTACTTCTTATATAACGCTTTATCCATTTCGCGCACCTCTTGGCTAATCGCACATTCTGTTGCGCTATAGCCTGTTGCAATGCCATTTTGCAAAACGGCAAACAATTTTTCACGCACCTGTTCTAAAATGTGTGGCGTGCGCCCTTCCATAATATTGATGGAGAGATGGGCAAACAAAGCGTCTGGTTGTTGTCCTGCTACACTATATGTGTGCAGTGGCACTGCACGCGCTTTAATAGCAGCCAGGTCAAACGTTTCAATCCCTGCAAGCGTATGCGACAGTTCTTTTAACAGTTTTGGCAAATTAATTCGTTCGGCAACGGGGGCCGCAACGTCAAGAATGATGTGGGGCATTTAATCTCCTGTGAAAAAAAACAACCTGTGTTTATGGCAGTATGTTGCAACGCTTTGTCTTGTATTGCAACAACCCAAGTAAACTTCTGAATACCTTCTTCCTCTCTTCCAACTTTTCCGCAAAAAGTAAAAATAATTCTAGACATATATATATATATTACGGTGAATTTAATCAATTATTTTTCTGGACATGCTTTTACTGTTTCAGTTAACGCTTGTTGCAGGACCTTTTGTGGGTCTTGTAATGCTCATCGCCAACTTAAGCTCCCAGAGCAGCGGTTGGTTTGCACTAAATGAGTTACTTTGGATAGCCGCGTACGGAGCATTTCGCTACGTTCGCCGGCAACATATTCTTAACATTCGTCAGCTTGGTGCACGGAAACATCAAATATCCTTAATACAACAGCTGCAACACCACCTTTCTACCTCATCTGAGGGAGGATTGAAATGGCGGGATGTTCCTGTTCATTTAAGAAAAAGCACGATTGGTAGCGCAGTCTGGGTGTTTATTGCCATTTTAGGGGCAATATGTTCGATCATTCTGCAGGTTGAAACCACTGATATATTTACACTGGTAAACGTCATTTTGTGGGGTGCTCCCTTAATGATTTCCTTTACTGGTACTAAATTTATTGGTTAGCCTTACCGCACATGCAGTATGCCTCACTTTGAAGTAATTCAATTTGAGGCATTTTTCCTGAGTGCCTTATATACTTGCTTAGGCATATATTTTTCGTCGTGTTTGGCAAGAATCGTTTTCGCCACCAATATATGGTGTGTGTTCAAAACACCCTCTGCAATCACGCCCTGTCCTTCGCGGAACAGCGAGGGCAGCAGCCCGTCATAGGTAACATCGATGGTTTTATGCGTATCGATGATGGCAAAGCGATGGGTTGTCCCAACGCTTCTTAAGCTTCCTTTTGCAACAAGTCCCCCGATGCGAATAGTCTGTTGTTCTGTAATGATTTTTTTGGTTTTTTCTGCAAAAAATACGTCACTCGGGCTATAAAAATAGACGATACCCTGCTTCATCCCTTGCAGCACCAACAGCACCGCAAGACTAAGGAAAACAACGGAACACAGCACCAAAATGACGCGAAACGTTTTAGGTTTCATGGAGCAATCTCTTAGCACGGCGATATTGCCACACAGAAAACGCCGCAAAGCCGCAGATTGCAACGATGCTGAGGGTGTATGCTAGATAAACAGTATTCATGGTTGCCGCCGTTGCCGTTTCATGTTGAAAAGCTCCGTTTCGGTACGCAACAGCGTGAGAAAAATAAACAGTAAAGTGAACCCAAAAGCCGCAGAAAGCAAGGGATACAGCATGGAGGCATCAATAGCGGGCTTCGCAAAACGCATGATGCTGGCGGGCTGATGCAGTGTGTTCCACCAATTCACCGAAAATTTAATGACGGGCAAATTCGCAACCCCCACCAACGCAAGGATAGAAGCGGCTTTCGCGCCTTTTTCCGTAGTATCAAAGGATGCTTCCAACAGCATGAACCCAAAATACAAAAAAAGCAGCAATAACATAGAGGTAAGCCGTGCATCCCACACCCACCATGCGCCCCACGTCGGTTTACCCCAAATCATCCCTGTGATGAGGCACAGTGCGGTGAACAGCGCACCGAGGGGCGCAATCGCTTTGGCGGAGAGGAGCGCAAGCGGGTGTTTCCAGATGAGGAAACTCGCACAACATGTTGATAGTATTGCATATCCAGTCATGCCAAGCCATGCAAATGGCACATGCAGATACATAATCCGCACATACTCACCCTGCTGATAATCAGCAGGCGCAACGAACAGACCCCAGTATAACCCTATGATAACAAAGCAAAATCCTGAAATACCAAACACAGGCTTCCATCGCTGGCTGAAAGCAAGGAAAACTCTAGGATTTGCGAAGAAATGCCAACTTTTTTTCATAATGAATTTTTCAAGGCGAGCGCACCGAGCCATGGTGTTATGGCGCAGAGTCCCAACACCAACCCCGCCAAATACAGCAAAGCTGGGGTGTTTGGGAGGAGTACTGCCCCCAATCCGAAAATAAGCACAGGGGTTGCTAAAGGCAAGAGTAAAACGGGGACAAGGAGTTGCGAACGTGTGCTTTTTAGGGCGATTGCCGCGCCAAGACTGAGTAAAACAGCCAGTCCTAGGCTGGTGAGCGACAGGCTGCATAAGACTTGCAACGTGATTTTTATGTCGAGCAATAGTGCCGCAAGGGGCGTGCATAGCAATAAAGGTATCGCCTGAAACGCCCATAATCCAAGGGTTTTAGCGATAAAAACACTTTCTAACGGCACTTTTTGCAGAAAAATTTCTTCCAAGATACCGCTGCTCGCCTCAAAGTCAAACAGAGTGCCGTGTTGCAAGAACAAAGAAAGTAATAGCGCAACAAACAACAGGCTGTAACCAAGGCTTTCTGCGGGTTTCAAGCCATTTCGGATTGTAAAAACTTGCAACGTGAGCACCATAATGAAAAAAATCAGCGGGAGACACACGCTGAAAGGGTTGCGTAGCAAGCGTTTGAGGTCAGTTTTCAGAAGCAAAAAAATCATTATTGCCACACTGCCAAAACGTCTTCAGACGATTTTTGTGTAAACTGTTGTAATTCAATGATTTTATCTGTTTCTATCCTTAAGTTTTGATGGGTAGCGATGACACAAGAGCCGCCTTTTTCCTTGTTCTCAGCCAATACTGCATAGAATTTTTTTTCAGCAACACTATCCAACGCCGTGGTCGGTTCGTCCAAAAGCCACAGATTTCCTTGGTTTGAGGCCGAAAACAACAAACGACTTAATGACAAAATCTGCCTCTGACCCGCAGAAAGCCTACAGCACAGCGTATTGCGTTGATGTTGCAATAAAAAAAAGTCATCTGTAGTATTTTTTTGATATGTATTTTTGTAAAGAATTTCCCAATAGGTTAGCTGTTCCTGCACGGTGAGATGCGGGTTGAGGGGGGGATTGTACGAAACATAAAAAACTGGATACCCGCATTGCGAAGACGCGCCGCATTCGCGGTCGCTGGTAATTCGTCCTTTGCGTTGCAGGCTCTTGCGATGCAGCACATTTTCAACTGTATAGTTGCCCGTATAGTCTACAGGCAATCCCGCTAACGTTCTTAATAGCGTGGTTTTACCAATGCCATTACTGCCGCGCAAAACCACGATTTCTTGACGCGCAACAATGAACGAAACAGGCGCAAAAACGCCGCGTCCGCCATAGAAACAGGACAAGTTCTCCACAGTGAGCATAGTTTTTTATCTTTGCCACGTTAAAGGTTTGGTAGTCCTGTAGGCGTATCGTTGTGTTTACCAGACCCCGTCATGAAGACGGGGTGACGTTTTGTATTGATGAAAGTTTTTCCAGACCCCGTTATAAAAACGGGGTGACGATTATATATCTATAAAAGTCTGTTCTAACCCTTACACCTTACACCTTACACCTTACACCTTACACCTTACACCTTACACCTTACACCTTACACCTTACACCTTACACCTTACACCTTACACCTTACACCTTACACCTTACACCTAAACCCTCTCCCCTTTTAAGCCACCTTCTTTTTCTCCTGCTCTGTACCGCGCACAATGCTCGCGCCTGCATAGACCGCGCTGCTGCAAAGGGCTTCTTCAATGCGGATGAGCTGGTTGTATTTCGCAAGGCGATCAGAACGACACAGCGAGCCTGTTTTGATTTGCCCTGCGTTCACGGCAACGGCTAAGTCCGCAATCGTGTTGTCTTCCGTCTCCCCAGAACGGTGGGAGATAACCGCTGTATAGCCCGCTCGTTGCGCGATTTGTATGGCTTCTAGAGTTTCTGTTAATGTGCCAATTTGATTAACCTTCACAAGGATAGAGTTCGCTAGCCCTTCAGATATTCCTTGGCGCAAGCGTTTCGGGTTGGTGACAAATAAATCATCACCCACGAGTTGCACACTGCCGCCGAGTTTATCGGTGAGCAACTTCCAGCCGTGAAAATCGTCTTCGCTCATGCCGTCTTCAATGGAGATGATGGGGTATTGGCGCACGAGGTTTGCGTAGTAGTCCACCATGCCTGCAGAATCGAGGGTTTTGCCCTCACCTGCCAACACATATTTGCCGCCTTTGTAGAATTCAGTAGACGCTGCATCGAGCGCAAGGTGAATATCTTTGCCTACTTTGTAGCCCGCCGCCTCAATTGATTGCATAATAAAATCAAGTGCTTCTGTCGTGCTCTTCAAGTTAGGTGCGAACCCGCCTTCATCGCCCACGTTGGTGTTATGCCCTGCATCATGCAATTTTTTCTTCAAGGTATGAAACACCTCTGCACCCATACGGACGGCATCGAGCATACTCGTTGCAGAGGTTGGCATAATCATAAATTCTTGCACGTCGATGGGGTTATCCGCGTGCTGTCCGCCATTGATGATGTTCATCATGGGAACAGGCAAAACATGGGCGAACGTGCCGCCTAAATAACGATATAACGGTTGTCCTAAGCCATCGGCTGCCGCTTTGGCGGTGGCGAGGCTCACGCCTAGAATTGCATTCGCCCCTAAACGGGCTTTATTTTCCGTGCCGTCTAACTCGATCATGGTTTGATCAATAAGCACTTGTTCGTTGCTATCCAAGCCGCACAGGGCATCGAAAATCTCACCGTTCACGGCATCCACGGCTTTTTGCACGCCCTTACCAAGGAAGCGTTTTTTGTCCCCATCGCGCAACTCAAGGGCTTCATGCGAGCCTGTTGACGCGCCCGATGGCACAGCCGCCCGACCGAACCCGCCGCTTTCCAGCTCTACCTCCACTTCGATGGTGGGATTGCCGCGACTGTCAATAATTTCGCGGGCGTGAATGTCAACGATGGTGGTCATATAAAAATTTCTCCGAAATTTTGGTAACTACCCAGCCCCCCTATAATGACACAAAACACTGATTTTGAATGATTTTATTTTTTGCCTGAGTGCTATTTTCCAG
>JBILKT010000068.1:0-8010 GCA_044376545.1 Alphaproteobacteria bacterium | reverse complement strand
TTTTGACCTCAAAAACTGGAAAATAGCACTCAGGCAAAAAATAAAATCATTCAAAATCAGTGTTTTGTGTCATTATAGGGGGGCTGGGTAGTTACAAATCATCGCCAGTTTAATTGTCAACAGAGCCTAGGCTCTGCTGATCTGCAACGAGCCTCTTTGAAATAATTACGGACGAAAAATTATGACAACGCACTCCCTTCTCCTCCTTGCTGGTGACGGCATCGGCATCGAAACAATGCGGGAAACTCGCCTTGTTATTGACTGGTTTCAGCAGAAACGCGGTTTGCAATTTGCCATAGAAGAGGGATTGGTGGGCGGTTCTTCTTTTGACGTACACGGCACTCCCTTAACAGATGCAATACTCGCGCAGGCACAGCAAAGCGACGCGGTGTTATTTGGTGCAGTGGGGGGGGTGAAATGGGATGACTTACCCTTCCATCTCAAGCCAGAACAGGGCTTGCTGCGATTGCGAAAAGAAATGCAGTTGTTTGCAAATCTACGTCCTGCAACGGTATTTGACGCGTTGGTGGAAGCGTCTTCCTTAAAGCCGCACTTGGTGCAAGGCTTGGATATTCTGATTGTGCGGGAGTTGACGGGCGGTGTGTATTTCGGTCAACCACGGGGCATTGAAAATCTTCCCGATGGTCAACAACGCGGCGTGAACACACAAGTCTATACCACCAATGAAATTGTACGGGTCGCCCGAGTGGCTTTTGATTTGGCTAAAAAACGTGGCAATAAAGTGTGTTCGGTAGAAAAATCCAACGTGATGGAAAGCGGCGCGTTGTGGCGTAAGGTGGTACAGGCGGTACATGATGCGGAATACCCTGAAGTCGAACTCTCCCATATGTATGCAGATAATTGCGCGATGCAGTTGGTGCGCAATCCAAAACAATTCGATGTCATTGTAACCGATAACTTATTTGGCGATTTACTCTCTGATTGTGCAGCAATGCTAACGGGATCGCTTGGCATGCTGCCATCTGCGTCATTAGGTGCGCCAGATAATACAGGCAGACGCAAAGCCCTTTATGAGCCTGTGCATGGCAGTGCGCCTGATATTGCGGGTAAAAATGTGGCAAATCCTCTCGCAACGATTATGAGTTTTGCGATGTGTTTGCGCTACTCTTTTGGGTTGATCCCTGAAGCAGATTTGCTGGAAAAGGCCATTAAAGATGTATTGAGTCGGGGCTATCGTACTGCGGATATTATGCAAAGCGACATGAAAAAAGTAAGCACCAGCGAAATGGGGAGCATATTACTGAAGACGTTGGAAACTATTGTTTTTGGTTAGATTTTATGAGAACAGAAGTTTTTGGTCTAGTAGGGGGCACTCTCACCACGTTAGCCTTCTTGCCACAAGTTATCAAAATTCTTCAAACGAAAAACACGCACAGTATTTCACTCACCATGTATCTCATTTATATTGTCGGGGTCACCTGTTGGTTGATATACGGCATCTTGCAAAACGACACAATCATCGTCGGATTTAATATCGGTAGCGTTGTGTTGGCCTTGATGGTTATTGGCTGCAAGATTAAATATAAGTAGCTCTGGGCACCTCTAAAAATCTATCGCCCGACCATCCTTCTCCCAATCGCCATAGCGGGTTGCGTCTAGCCCTTTTTTACGCCCGCCATATTCTTTCGGCACATCAGATTCTCCCTCATCATCAGAGGGGGGGATAATCAAGGGGGCATCTTGCTCTTTCTCGGCGTTCTTTGCTTTTTCCGTGGTCATATCGCGTACTTTCGTGTAAAAGACTTTATTTTTAATATATAGTCCGAACAAATGCAAAAAACCACGCCTAAAAAACCCGCCACCACTCTTGTTACGCGTCAAGTTGCACTAGCGGTCTTGCTGCGCCTGTTTACCGAGCGCACGCCGCTGCAAGAAGCTCTAGAGGTTAGAGAATTTCAGTGTCTATCAGCCGACAATCGCGCGTTTGTGCGAATGCTGGTCACAACAACGGTGCGTTATTATGGTGCGCTGAATGCTATCTTAAGTGCCCATCTTACAAAGCCGCTGCCGAAAAAAACCGAAGTTGCCCACTTTATTTTGCTGCTGGGGATTGCCGAAGGCATTTTCCTCAAGACCCCTGATTATGCGGTTGCCTCGAACACCGTTGAATTGCTCAAGAAAAAACGCTTTGTGGGGCTAGCAGGGTTGGGCAATGCCATCATGCGGAAAATTCTGGCTGATGCTGCAACCATTCAGCAACGCTATACAACGCCCCAAAATCTCTTGCCTGCATGGTTACTCACAAAACTGCACAATGCTTATGGTATTGAGACAACAGAGAAAATTGTTGCGGCACAGCTTGCCATTCCCCCACTAGATATCACCTGCTTTGATGCCCAAGACGAGTGGGCACGCCGCCTCAATGGCGCATTGCTGAACGCCTCAACGATTCGCTTGCAACACGCTGACAAAATAGACGTTTTACCGGGATTTTCAGAGGGCGCATGGCAAGTGCAAGATATAGCGGCCTCCTTGCCTGCTTTCTTATTCGGCACGGATTTAACAGGCAAAACCATTATTGACTTGTGCGCCGCCCCTGGGGGGAAAAGTGTGCAGCTTGCCAAGGCAGGCGCATCTGTCATCGCGGTAGAATCCAGCGAACCCCGCGCCAAACGCCTGATGGAAAATGCCCGTCGCATGGGCGTATTTTCAAAAATCACGGTAAAGTGGGTGGATATGTTGAACTGGCAACCCGATGCGTTGGTTGATGCGGTGTTGCTCGATGCGCCGTGCAGTGCAACAGGCACGCTGCGCCGTCACCCCGATGTGGCATGGCACAAGCAATCTGCAGATATTCCCACCCTGCAAGCCTTACAACAAACAATGCTTGCAAAGGCGGCTACTTTCCTGAAAATCGGCGGTATCCTTGTTTATGCAACCTGTTCGCTGCTTCCTGAAGAAGGAGAGGACGTGGTGGAGCATTTTCTCTCCATGAATGCCAATTTTGCACGCATTGCCCCAGAACCCAACGAAAACGGACCCTACAGCGCATTTTTGAATTCTACAGGTGACCTTCGGACATTACCGTGCTATCTTGCCGACAAGGGCGGTATGGATGGGTTCTATGCGGCTCGGTTAACACGAAAGTCTTGATTAAAAAACGCTTGAAACCCACACAAATAGTACTTTACAAGCCATGACACCAATCAAAATTGCTCCGTCTATTCTTTCTGCTGATTTTGCACGTCTCGCTGAGGAAATCCGCGCCCTTGAGGCTGCAAAGGCAGACTACATTCACGTGGATGTGATGGATGGGCATTTTGTCCCCAATATTACCATCGGCGCAGGCGTTGTAAAAGCCTTGCGTCCGCACACAACATTGCCCCTTGATGTGCATTTGATGATTCAGCCTGTTGACGGATTTATCAAGGATTTTGCCGATGCAGGCGCGGATATTATCACCGTTCATGCCGAAGCCACACCGCATGTGCACCGCACCTTGCAGCTCATCAAATCGTTTGGCAAAAAAGCAGGTATTTCGCTGAACCCTGCCACGCCCATCAGCGTGTTAGACTATCTGTGGGAAGAGGTTGACCTGATTTTAGTGATGTCCGTTAATCCGGGATTTGGCGGGCAATCATTTATTCCCTCACAACTAGAGAAAATTGCGGCAATTCGTGCTGCCCTTGACAAACGGGGGTTATCACCCGATTTACAAGTGGATGGTGGTATTACACGGCACAATGCAGCCCGTGTTATTAACGCAGGCGCAACGGTGCTCGTTGCGGGAACAGCAACATTCACAGGGGGAGAGGCGCACTATGCTGCCAATATCAAAGCCCTTAGAGGATGATGTGAACACTGCTACTGTCTCCCCCCTACACAGCATGGGGGTGGGAAAACTGCCCCGTCTGGTGTTGCCCCGCGCGATGGCTCTGAAAGCACAACGCTATCGCCACACAGCACTTTATTCATTGTGGTTAAGCACCCGCAGAAGCAGCAAAATAACGATTTTCCCGCTTGACCCATGGGCGGGCTCTCTCACTATTGGGCAGAAATTGGTAGAGGGCACATTACGAATGGGCAAAGAAGAATGGGCCTTTTCTGATACGCCTTGGCAAGAACCGCGCGACATTCCCCTGCCCGTTGCCGTGCATCGTTTTGCATGGCTGCGTGACCTCCATACATTAGGGGGGAATCAGGCACGTGCAAAAGCCCGCAATTTGGTTGTCTCATGGATTAAAACCTACAAAGATTTGAGCCACCCCGCATGGACAGCAGACATCACCGCCATGCGCATGGTGCAATGGTTCTCACACTATAGTTTTTTTGGCGCAAGCAGTGACAAAATAGTGCGATCATTGCTGGAACGCTCGCTTACCAATCACCTCCATATTTTGCGCCATCACTATGCCGCCCTGCCTGATGATGAACGTCGTTTTGTCGTCTTAAAAGGCATTCTATATGGGTATGCTTGCCTAGAAGATTTTCGCGGTGGTTTTGTTGCCAGCTTGCCTTTATTAGAAGACCTTATCGCCACACAAATCGCCGATGATGGCAGCCATAAAAGCAACGTGGCAGCCTTGCACATTCGGGTGTTGCGAGATTTGTTAGACATTCGCGCTCTGTGCTTTGGACAGGGAATTAGCGTACCGCTATTCTTGCAGCAAACCATCGAAAAAATGGTGGATGTTGTCCGCTTTATCCGCCTTGGCAACGGCATGATGCCTCAGTTTCATGGCAGCGGCTTTGAGCGGCGCGAACTTTTGGATACTCTCCTCAGCATTGCCGATAGCAAAGCCTATATTCAAGGGCGACGGCAAGCGTTGGGCATCCAAAAAATGCACGCGGGATTGACGACCGTGTTGCTCGATACCGTTACAACACAAGCTCATACAAGCATGCCGCTGTGTGAAAGCACCTTTGCATTTGAAATGACGGTGGGCAAAGAAAAAATCATTACCAGCTGCGGTGTGTCTCCCCAGCTTAATGCGGCATGGCAAGAGGCATTACACCAATCTGTAGCCCATTCAGGCTTAACCTTGAATAACACAGGGACAGTCCCCCCCCCTAGCGTCACCGTTAATCGTGATTCTCTTGCGCCGAATGCCCATTTAGAAGCCTCCCATGACGGATATGCCCGTCGCTTTGGCATTGTGCATACCCGCAAAATTATGATGACTGATAATGGGGAGCACATCACAGGGGAAGATCTCCTCGAAGGACAAGGACACCAAGAAGTGACCTTGCGTTTTCACCTCCATCCCAATATTCGCGCTGTGTATGAACAGGGAAAAAACAAGGTCTATCTTGACTTGCCAAGCCGTGATTTATGGACGTTTCAAGCATTTTCAGGGACAATAACGCTTGCAGAAAGTGTGTATTTCTGCCACAGTGGCGCACGCCTTGATACGAAGCAAATACTCGTGCAGGGCAAAACCAATGAAGTGAAAACGGTATTCAAATGGGTCTTGCAGAAAGCGTAAACCTAAAACACCCTGTAATCCATCCGATTAAACGGGCGTTGCTATCTGTCTCTGATAAGGACGGATTGCTTGCGTTTGCCACGGTACTGCGCGAATTGGGTATCGACATTATTTCCACAGGCGGCACCGCAAAGTCGCTGCAACAAGCAGGGCTTGATGTAACCGAAGTTGCCGACACTACGCGTTTTCCTGAAATTCTTGATGGGCGCGTTAAAACGCTGCACCCCGCTATTCATGCGGGTATTCTTGCCAAGCGTGGCGATGCCCTGCATCAACAAGCCCTTGAGAAGCACAAAATCAACACGATTGATCTCGTCGTGGTGAATCTCTATCCGTTTGCGGCCACCTATCAATCGGGGCAAAGTTGGCCTGCCTGTGTGGAGCAAATCGATGTAGGCGGTCCTGCGATGATTCGCGCTGCCGCCAAAAATTATAACGATGTCACAGTGGTAACATCGCCCACCCAATACCAAGACGTGTTAGACGCACTGGCGCAAAACAGCGGCGGCACGGATTTTTATCTAAGAAAACGCCTTGCTCAAGAAGCCTTCCAACACACCGCACACTATGATGCGATGATTGCGGAAGCATTCGCCAAACGCCTTAATGATACTCTACCAAAAACCTATTTTGCCGCGGGCACGCGCACGGAAAGTTTGCGCTATGGCGAAAACCCTCACCAAGAGGCTGCCTTATATCGCATAGATAGCAAGGCATTTGGCGTGGTGAATGCCACCCAGCTGCAGGGCAAAGACTTAAGCTATAATAATATCAATGATACCGATGCGGCGTTTGAATTGGTGGCAGAGTTTACCGACCCTGCCGTGGTGATTGTCAAACACGCTAACCCGTGTGGCGTGGCGGTGGGTAAAACGCTCACAGAAGCCTATCGCAAAGCGTTGGCGTGTGACCCCACCAGTGCCTTTGGCGGCATTGTGGCGGTTAACCGAGATCTTGACAAAACACTCGCCAACGAACTCAGCCAAATTTTCCTCGAGGTAATTATTGCCCCCAGCGTTTCATATGAGGCGCAAATCATCCTCAGTGCCAAGAAAAACGTGCGCGTTTTGGTGACCAACGGCATGCCTGACACAACACAAAAAAGCCTCGTTGTGAAACCCGTTGCAGGGGGCTTTTTGTTGCAGACACGCGATGCGTTGCTATTCAACCAAGCTGACTTAAAAGTGGTCACCAAACGCCAGCCTGACAGCCGCGAAATGGAAGATTTGCTGTTTGCCTTTCAGGTCGCGAAATATGTGAAATCGAATGCGATTGTCTATGCCAAAGGGCAAGCGACAGTAGGCATTGGCGCAGGGCAAATGAGCCGTATTGATGCCGCCCGCATTGCCGTGCAAAAAGCACAAGACATTGCCCACAATGCGGGTGTGGATGTCTCTCCCATCAAAGGCGCGGTGGTGGCAAGTGATGCTTTCTTCCCGTTTGCAGATGGCTTACTCACCGCGATGGCAGCAGGCGTAACCGCTGTTATCCAACCGGGGGGCAGCATCCGCGATGCTGAGGTGATTGCAGCGGCAGATGCCCATGGTGCCACGATGGTGTTTACAGGGGTGCGGCATTTTAGGCATTAGATTTTTATTTTATATTTAAAGAGGATTTTATGACGGAACATAGACCTATTATGCTGGTAGTAATGGATGGCTGGGGACACCGCGAAGAAACATACGGGAATGCCATTGCCGCTGCCAACACACCAAATTACGACCAAATGCTCAAGCAATATCCAAGCTGTTTGCTGGGTGCATCGGGCAAAGATGTCGGATTGCCAGAATTTACAGACGCTAACGGTAATACAGTGCCGCAAATGGGAAGCTCTGAAGTGGGGCATCTGAATTTAGGGGGCGGGGGGAGAAACGGCGCAAATTTTGAGATTGTTTCAAAAGCTTTTGAAACGGGTGATTTCCAACAAAATTCTGATGTGATCTCTGCACTTGAAAAACACGATCCGAAGAAACCTATACACCTTGTCGCCATGGTTTCTGATGGTGGCGTACATAGCCATATTAGTCACCTTATTGAGACAGCAAAATTCTATACTGACTTGGGTATTCCCGTTAAAATTCATGCAATTGCTGATGGACGAGATGCGCCCCCCGCTAGTGCAGCTGAGTATATGCAGCAATTAGAGTCAGCTTTAGAGAACATGCCGCTTGCAAAAATTGTCACACTGATTGGCAGAGAAGAAGCGATGGACAGAGACACGCGGTGGGACAACCAACGCACCCAAAAAACATATCAAGCAATGGTAGCAGGAGAGGGGGAACGCCTAGGGACTGTGCAGCAAACAATTGCAACTCTCTATGAACGCGGCATTACAGACGAATTTTTACCCTCTTGTATTGTTGATGATGACTATACAGGCATTGAAGATGGAGAAGGTATCGTTTTTATCAACTTCCGCGCTGATAGAATGAAGAAGCCGTCACAAGCACTCCTTGATCCGAATTTTAAAGAATTTGATCGGACAAAGGTGCCCCAATTTTCTTTTGCTTTGTCAATGACACCGTACTTTGACCCCGATGTTTCACAAGCAATGGGCTTAACA
>JBILKT010000067.1:0-8023 GCA_044376545.1 Alphaproteobacteria bacterium | reverse complement strand
TTCTCTACATTGACCGCCATCTTGTCCATGAAGTGACCAGCCCCCAAGCATTTGAGGGCTTGCGCATGACGAAGCGCACAGTGCGTCAACCCCACGCCGCATTGGCGGTGGCAGATCACAACGTCCCCACCACCAACCGTAGCCAAGGCATTGCCGATCCTGAATCGCGCTTGCAAATCCAAACCTTAGAAGACAACTGCAAAGAGTTTGGCGTGCAATATTACGCGATGGATGACATCCGCCAAGGTATCGTGCACGTTATTGGCCCCGAACAGGGCTTCACTTTACCGGGAATGACCATTGTTTGCGGGGATAGCCACACCTCCACCCACGGGGCGTTCGGCGCATTGGCGTTCGGCATTGGCACGTCAGAAGTTGAGCACGTTCTTGCCACGCAAACGCTCCTGCAAAAACCTGCAAAAAACATGCGTGTTACTATAGACGGCGCGTTGCCGTTTGGCGTGACCGCAAAAGATCTCACTTTGGCAGTCATCGGACTGATTGGCACAGCGGGCGGCACAGGCTATGTGATTGAATATGCAGGCGAAGCCATCCGCAACCTCAGCATGGAAGGGCGCATGACCGTCTGCAACATGGCGATTGAAGCAGGCGCACGGGCGGGACTCATCGCCCCCGATGAAACCACTTTCCAATACCTCAAGGGTCGCCCGCTCGCCCCCAAGGGTGCGGCGTGGGAAGCGGCGGTTGCGTATTGGAAAACCCTCCCCTCAGATGCAGGCGCGACATATGACCGTGAAGTGGTGCTGCACGCTAAAGACATTGCGCCGCAAGTAACGTGGGGCACAAGTCCACAAGACACCGCCCCCATTACGGCGGTTGTGCCAAACCCTAGCGACTATAAAGAGGCAGACCAGCAACGCGCTGTTGCCCGCTCTCTTGACTATATGGGCTTAACAGCTGGCACAAAACTGACCGATGTGACCATCGACACCGTGTTCATTGGCTCCTGCACCAACAGCCGCATTGAAGACCTCCGCGCCGCTGCTAGCGTTGCCAAGGGGCGCAAGGTCGCTCAAAACGTGCGGGCGATGGTTGTCCCAGGGTCTGGCTTAGTCAAAGAACAAGCAGAAAGCGAAGGCTTAGATAAAATTTTCCTCGAGGCAGGCTTTGAGTGGCGCGAACCGGGGTGCTCGATGTGCCTTGCCATGAATGCCGATAAATTGGCACAAGGGGAGCGTTGCGCTTCCACCTCTAACCGCAACTTTGAAGGTCGCCAAGGCAGAGGCGGTCGCACCCACCTTGTCAGCCCGATTATGGCAGTGGCAGCGGCGGTGACGGGTAGGCTTACGGATGTGCGGGAGATGCTTTAAAGGCCTCTTGCCAAAGTCTACTATGACTTGCTGCAAATGTGGCAACCCCAGGGCAATCGCATTAGGAATTTTATTCCTTTAAAAACAATATGTTACGCGATGGGCTTTAATGTTGAAATTCTGAAAAACCATTATTTTTCAATTGGTTGTTTTTTCTAATGCAATCGCCCTGGTGGCAACCCCACAATCCATTGACTTTTCTTGTTTTTTATAGTACCGTCCTGTTATGCGATTTTCCTTTGACGCTACCAAAAGCCGTGCCAATAAGGAGAAACATGGCATTGATTTTGTGGAAGCGCAGGAACTGTGGAGAGATGAACATTGTGTGTTGTTGCCTGCAAGATCCGCTTCAGAAGAGCGTGATATGCTGATTGCCGAATGGCATGGAAAAAAGTGGACAGCAATTATCACAGAGCGCGGAACAACAATCCGTCTTATCTCCGTCAGGCGCAGCCGCAAACACGAGGAAGAGTTTTATGAAAAAAGACGAATTGTTAGAAGCCTTTGAAAACGGCGAAGATGTTTTGCACTTTTTCGATACAGAAAAAGCCTACCGCCCTGCTTTACAAAAGAAGCGTGTTGCCCTGACTTTAACACAAGGGATGCTATCCAAAGTGGATGCCGAAGCCGCACGCCGCGGCGTGCCCCGCAACGACGTTATAACATCGTATATCAGTACGCAGTTGCCTGTTTAACTTCTCTCCCCCGTTGCAAAACGGCAAAGCTCCCCTTGCATATCCTTAATACATTGACTTTTATCGTCTTTTATAGTACTGTCCTGTTATGCGATTTTCCTTTGACGCAACCAAAAGCCTTGCCAATAAGGAGAAACATGGCATCGATTTTGTGGAAGCGCAGGAATTGTGGGAGGATAGCAATCGTTTTATTCTGCCTGTTGGGGGATACGGAGAAGAGCGATATTTGTTAATTGCCAGCAGACAAGGGAAAATATGGACGGCGGTTGCAACCGATAGAGATGCAACAATCCGCCTCATCTCTGTACGGCGCAGAAGAACAGTAGAGGAATATCTTTATGAAACGGGATGAATTCTTAGAAGCCTTTGAAAACGGCGAAGACGTTCTGCATTTTTGCGATCTCTCAAAAGCCTACCGCCCTGCTTTACAAAAAAAGCGTGTTGCCCTGACTTTAACACAGGGAATGTTGTCCAAAGTGGATGCTGAAGCCGTACGGCGTGGCGTGCCCCGCAACGACGTTATAACGTCGTATATTAGCGCACAACTGCCTGTTTAGGTGTTGTTTTTCAAAGGTGCGCTAACAGTTATAAAATTATTAAAGATAATTAATGTTGCAAAATTAACACGAAACTTCTTGAAAAAATGATTTTTTCGTAACTACCCAGCCCCCCTATAATGACACAAAACACTGATTTTGAATGATTTTATTTTTTGCCTGAGTGCTATTTTCCAGTTTTTGAGGTCAAAAACAGCGTTTTTGTCCCTGATTTGGTAAAATGCCAAAAATAAAATCATTGAAAATCAATGTATTGCAAATTTTATAGGGGGCTGGGTAGTTACATTTTTTCATTGTAAAAGAAAACACATTTTAGAGAGAGAAATTTTTCATGTCTATAGCAAAACTCACCGATTTAAACCAGCTTACAAATTTACCTGACGACACGACTGTTATTTTCATTCCTGATATGAGTTTTGGCTATGACACAAGCAATCTTGCTGTCTTGAAAGATATTCAAGCTGCCCTCAACGCAAAAGGCATCGAAGCACTCTCGATAGCAGGAGACCCGCGCTATGAAGACACCGTTCGCAATAACCTTTTGCCTGACCATAACCCACTCTTGCAGAATATGTAGGCGTTACCCGTGCGGAGGTGTGCGATGGGGGCGGAAAACTCCCCCCGTTATCAGAAATTCATGCTTTTTGTGCAGAAAAAGCAGCAAACCAACTCAATAAAAATATTCTCTACACAACTGTTGCTGGTTTTTATGCGCTTGAGGGATTGCAAGAACTCGGCATTGAAACCCCTGCTGTGATCTCTCCCGCCGTATTGCCGCTTACAACGCCTATTATGGCAGCACGACAAGATACTGTTAAAAAGTGGAAAGTGTATTTTCGTGAAGAAATGCAAAAAGCCAACCCCTCAACCAGGGCGATTGCATTAGAAAAAATAACTCGTTGAAAAATAATGGTTTTTCAGAATTTCAACATTAAAGCCTATCGCGCAACATATTGTTTTTAAAGGAATAAAATTCCTAATGCGATTGCCCTGACCCCTCAACAGAGGCTGGCAACACGGTTTATATTTTGCCCTTACAAACATTCGAAAAGATCAGCGGGGTGACTGATTCTCCCCTTTATGATACAAATTCATCTTTGACACCTGAACAAAGAATGCAACAGGCAAGAGAACAGGCTGACAAACAAAAAATTGCAGCACCCATGCTGAATCTTGCGATTGCAACAGGGGCTACACAAAAAGCAACTGCCAATCCAACGACACAGTTTGTCGTGCTGCCTATCGTTTGGCAGGGTGGTATTGATCCCGACAACGTGGCGGCTGCCAATGTAGTAGTTGAAGGCACATCGCTTCCCACCAATCTTTCCTACAGCCAATACATCACGCCTGACGTGAATTACAATCAACACGATGATCAGTTAGCGGTGGTGCAAGCACTGCAAGAGCTCTCTTTTGAAAATCCGAATATTCTTGCCATGCGCGTTGGCAGTCTCAACACCCAAAACCATATTCAACTTGCGGCATTAGGCGAAGCAACATTTCCTACTGTTGGATTCCACAAACCGCGTGATGTCAACGTGAACGCCACCACCACCTATTGGCAGGATATTGCAGCAACGGAGAATTTTAAGACCACATTACTTTATCAGGATGGCGATGGTTGGGCGAATGCCTATAGCCAAGCGCCTGCTGCCATTGCTGAAATTATTGGTGATAGACTTACCGCAATTAACCGAGTAGCAACTGGATTGCAAAACACAGGAAATTCTGGTTTATAGACTCTAATTTTTTAGTAACTCCCTCAACAAGAATTCCAAATAAAGTCTGGACACCAGCTTTTGCTGGTGATTCGAACCACAGGCAGTCCGCTGCGAGAGTGGCGTATTACCAGCGAAAGCTGGTATCCAGCACATTGTACAGGATGATATAAGGGGTGATTTACATTTCCTAAACCGCGAGTCTTTATGCTCCCCTCCCTCCTCCTTAAAAACGGCACCTGTGTTTTCCCCAGTGGGGAGATAACCCAAGCGGATATTGCCGTCACTGATGGTAAAATCACGGCGATTGGCGCGTTGGGGAATGCCCCCGCCGAACAGATAATCGATGCCAGCCACTTGCATATTTTACCCGGGATTATCGACACGCAAGTACATTTCCGCGAACCGGGCCTGCAGCATAAAGAAGACTTGGAATCGGGCACACGCGGCGCGGTACTCGGCGGCGTGACCAGCCTGTTTGAGATGCCGAACACCAACCCGTCAACGCTCACCAAAGAAGCCCTTGAAGATAAACTGCATCGTGCCAAAGGGCGTGCATGGACAGACCATGCCTTCTATATGGGATCAGCTGATAGCAATGCAGATCAGCTCGGCGAACTTGAAAAACTCCAAGGCTGTTGCGGCGTGAAAGTATTTATGGGCAGCAGCACGGGCAGCTTACTGGTGCAGGATGATGCAACGCTGCTCAAAGTGCTCAAAAGCGGTCGCCGCCGTGTCGCCATTCATGCGGAAGATGAGTATCGCCTGATTGAACGTAAGCACCTTGCAGAAGCAGAAGGACACCCTCGTGCCCACCCGATTTGGCGGGATGAAGAGGTGTGCTTGCGGGCAACCCAACGCCTGATTCGCCTTGCACGGGAGGCAAAACGCCGCGTGCATGTGCTGCACGTCACCACGGCAGAAGAGATGGCATTCCTTGCGCAACACAAAGATATTGCGACTGTAGAAGTGCTCCCCCAACATCTCACGCTGACTGCTCCTGAGTGCTATGAACGCCTCGGCACACTCGCGCAAATGAACCCGCCGATTCGCGATAAACGCCACCAAGATGCCCTGTGGCAAGCGATACGCGAGGGCGTGGTGGATGTGCTTGGGTCTGACCATGCACCCCACACATTAGAAGAAAAAGCCAAGCCCTATCCGCAATCCCCCAGCGGGCTAACGGGCGTACAAACCATGGTGCCGCTGATGCTGAACCATGTTGCAGGGGGGCGATTAAGCCTGCAACGGATGGTGGATTTGCTCAGCACCTCCCAAGCCCGCGTGTTTGGCATTGTGGGCAAAGGACGCATTGCCAAAGGCTACGATGCCGATTTTACGATTGTGGATTTGAACGCCACCCGCACTCTTGAAAACAAATGGATTGCCAGCAAGGTTGGCTGGACGCCCTTTGACGGCATGACAGTACGTGGCTGGGCGGTTATGACCATTATTCGTGGGGTTTTGGTGATGCGGGATGATGCGTTGCTAGGCACGCCTATCGGGCAGCCGATGCGGTTTCAGGAGACCTGCTTTTCCTGAGCGGCGCGTTTATAAAAGCTCTATACCGCTCGCACCTGAAGATCTGCAAATAAATCTTGCGAGCGGTAAAGCCCGCGCGGCGCTTGAGCGAAACGTTGCACATTCTTCATGTGCAAAAGGCATACATGTAGCCGCTAGAAGTGGTTTTTTCTTGCTTTAATTACGAATTGTAGTTACAATAATGTTTGAATGGGATGAAGCAAAACGGCAAAGTAATATCCAGCGTAGAGGGATGGATTTTCTTGATGCGGTGGATGTTTTTGACGGCAGACCCGTTATTACGTACGCTTCTGTCCGAGAGTCGGAAACGCGGTTTGTGACGGTGGGCAAGTTGCAGGAAAAGCTGTGGTCAGTGGTGTGGACAGAGCGAGAATCCAGAAAACGAATCATTTCAGCATATAGGGCAGACAATGCAGACCGAAAACGATTTGAAGAGATATACCCTTGAAGAAATACGGCAGATGCGCGCTAAAGGGGAGAGTAAAACCAACTGGGAAGCGGTGAATAGCATGACGGAAGCAGATATTGCTGCATCCCGTATGGGTGATGCGGATGTGATCCCGCTGCCTGAAGATTGGAATAAAATTATCATTGGGTTACCAGAGCCAAAGGCGCAACTTACCCTGCGCGTTGACAGGGATGTGCTGGACTGGTTCAAAGATGCGGGAAAGGGGTATCAAACCCGCATCAATGCCGTATTGCGTTCCTATGTGCAGTCTGCACGCAACAATCAATCTACAGAACATACCCGTCTTCGCTAAGCTTTATTAACAATTACTGCAGGTAACTGGTGATGCGAGATGATGCGTTGTTGGGTAAGCCTATCGGACAGCCCATGCGGTTTCAGGAGACACTTTAATTAATCAGTGATTAATTGGAATATAACCAAAAAGTAGAATTTCTGTAATTTTATTCCTTTAAAAACAACATGTTACGCGATAGGCTTTAATGTTGCAATTTTGAAAAAACCATTATTTTTTTTCAATTGGTTATTTTTTCTCATGCAATCGCCCTGATAATAGGAGCAAAACAGGCATCTTAAACAGACAAAAGCACACCACAAACCCCTTGCCTTTTAAACCACACAGCCTTAGCATCCGCTCAAAATACTCTGAGGTATGCTATGCGTCGTCTGTTAAAAATCTCCGCCCTCCTCCTCATTTTTGCCTTTGGGAATGCTGCTGTGCCTGCCCATGCGGAAGACAGCCCGTATCAGTTGGTTAAAAACGCCCAAGTGGTGCTGGAATCGTTTTTGAAAGACTCGACCTATTCTGGCACACGCAAACGCCTTGATGAATCACGCGCGGTTATTATTGTGCCGAATTTCTACCGTGCGGGCTTTTTGTTTGGCGGTGCGGGCGGTGCGGGGGTGATGCTCGCCAAAAATCCTGATGGAACATGGACTAGCCCTGCCTTCGTTAACATTGGTGCGGCAAGCATTGGTCTGCAAGTAGGGTTTTCTGCGGCAGAATTACTGATTTTTGTGAATAATGATCGGGCGCTTGTCAACATTGCCAACAGTAACTTGCGCGTGGGCGGCAATGCCAGCCTTGCCGTTGCCACTCTTGGCGGGGAAGTGGGCGCGAGTTCAGGGGTAGGCGCGGAAAACGATTATACAGCCTACTCTCGTGCGGTAGGGCTCTACGGCAGCCTCTCTCTCGAAGGGGCGTCTTTAGAGGTACGTGGCGATTTGACCGAGAAATACTATGGTCGCCCTGCAGGGCTGGAAAGCATCCTTGTCTACAATAAGTTCAGCAACCCTGCGTCATTGCCACTGCAACAAGCCTTGCAAGGCACAACGCATGAGCTAACCTACGGCTCCTTCAGCACACCCGCCGCTACGCCAACCACCACGCCTGTGCAGCAGCAAAACATCCCCCCTGCTAACAACGCCGCCCCTATCCCTAGCAACAACGGTAATTATTCTGCAGAGCCAACGCCTCTGGTGCAAGAACCAACCATGACGCGTTAGTCAGAGCTTGTCCCGAAACTAACGCATGAGTTTAAAATGATCTTTTTGGCTGCAAACCCACCCCAAAATAGGGAAAATACACCGTAACACCCCAGCCCCCTTTAGTAGATGACTGGCGGGGGTTGTGCGCTTAGAGCATTGGCGATGGCATGGAGAAGATTGCCGTCCTGTTTCCGCGTAGTGGAGAGGAGTGAGCGGATGGTGGCGA
>JBILKT010000066.1:0-8178 GCA_044376545.1 Alphaproteobacteria bacterium | reverse complement strand
CAGAAGAATTCGCAAGCATTGAGCGAATTTTAGGGCGTTCGCCCTCGCCTACCGAACTCGGGATTTTTTCCGTGATGTGGAGTGAGCATTGCTCCTATAAATCCTCAAAAAAATGGCTAAAAACATTGCCGACAACCGCGCCGTGGGTCATTTGTGGACCGGGGGAAAATGCAGGCGTGATTGACATTGGCGACAATCAAGCGGCGATTTTTAAAATTGAAAGCCATAATCACCCCTCTTTCATTGAGCCATTCCAAGGGGCGGCAACAGGCGTGGGCGGCATTATGCGCGATGTGTTCACGATGGGGGCGCGGCCGATTGCGAACCTCAATGCATTACGCTTTGGGGATCCATCGCATCCTAAAACCAAGAAACTCCTAGAAGGCGTTGTGGCAGGCATTGGCGGCTATGGCAACTGCATGGGTGTCCCCACCGTAGGCGGCGAGTGCGAGTTCAACCCTGCCTATAACGGCAATATCCTTGTCAATGCGATGACGGTAGGCATTGCCGAGCAAGACAAAATCTTTTATTCGGCAGCCGCAGGCGTGGGCAATTTGATTGTCTATGTGGGCGCAAAAACGGGACGGGATGGCATTCATGGCGCAACCATGGCATCGGCAGAGTTTTCCGATGATGCAGAAGAAAAACGCCCAACGGTACAGGTGGGCGATCCGTTCACCGAAAAGCTCTTGCTTGAAGCCTGTTTGGAGCTAATGGCAACGGATGCGATTGTCGCCATTCAAGATATGGGCGCGGCGGGCCTCACCTCTTCGTCGGTGGAAATGGCGAGTAAAGGCGGCGTAGGCATTGAACTGGTGTTAGACACCGTGCCGTGTCGTGAGGAAAACATGACAGCAGAAGAGATGATGCTCTCTGAAAGCCAAGAGCGTATGTTGATGATCCTGAAGCCTGAGCGCGAAGCCATGGCGCACGCCATTTTCAAAAAATGGGAGCTGGATTTTGCCGTTATTGGGCAAGTGACCGACACAGGACGGTTGATTATAAAGCATCATGGCGTTGTCGAGGCAGATATTGTCGTTGCCCCGTTGGTCGCAGAATCGCCTGAATATGACAGACCGTATACACTCACGCCCCCCTTGCCAGAACTAAAAGTGAACGCTCACTCACTTAGCACAGCAGAGATAAAACAAGCGTTACAGGCGATGCTCACGCATCCCAACCAAGCGAGTAAATGCTGGATTTGGGAGCAATACGATAGCTCTGTTGGGGCAGATACGATTGCAGCAAGTGGCGGTGATGCCGCCGTTGTGCGCGTCCATGGCACCCAAAAAGCGTTAGCGATGACAACAGACTGTACGCCGCGCTATTGCTATGCCTCGCCATTCGAGGGTGGAAAACAAGCCGTTGCCGAAACATGGCGGAATCTCATCGCTGTGGGCGCGAAACCACTCGCTATTACCAACAATCTTAATTTCGGCAATCCTGAAAAACCCGCGATTATGGGGCAGTTGGTAGGCTGCATTCAAGGGATGAGTGCTGCCTGCAAAGCCTTGGATTACCCTGTAATTTCGGGCAACGTGTCGCTCTATAATGAGACAAACGGCAATGCGATTCTGCCCACCCCTGTGATTGGCGGCGTGGGTTTATTAATCGATGCTCAATATTTTCTCCCCAATCATTTTCAACAGGCAGGTGAAACGATTATTGTTTTGGGCAGAAATCAAGGGTACTTGGGCTGTTCGCTCTATCAAGAACTCCAAAAAATTGATGGCAATTTTGCGCCGCCATCCGTTGATCTTGAAGCCGAGAAAGCCGCAGGAAACCTTATCCTTAAACTGAACAGTGAGCGCTCACTCACATCTTGCCATGATATTTCTACAGGCGGGCTGCTGTTTGCACTGGTTGAGATGACCTTTGAAAAAAAAATCGGCTGTACGCTAGAGATTCCAACCGATGCAGGCTTATTATTCGGTGAAGATCAAGCACGCTATCTCCTCACGACAAAATCGCCTGAAACGGTTGAAAAGTGGGCGAGGGAGGCGCATATTCCCTACAAAAAATTGGGAATAACGGGTGGTGATACCCTGATCATCAATTTCGAGGTGATAGAGACAATCGATCGATTGCGACAAGCGCATGAAGCGTGGTTGCCCGCGTATATGGAGACATAGAGCCATGCCCATGACCGCCCCCGACATTATCACCCTCATTAAGGCCGCCCTGCCTGATGCAATCGTTGAAATCCAAGACCTTGCAGGCGATGGTGATCATTATGCCGCAACGGTTGTCTCCCAAGCCTTTCAAGGAAAATCACGGATTCAGCAACATCAGCTTGTGTATGCCGCGCTGATGGGTAAAATGGGCGGTGAACTGCATGCTCTTGCGCTCACCACCAAAATACCTGTTATTCAGTAACCTTTTGCAAGCATCTCGTCCGTTATTCAATAGGAAATGACCATGAAAACCCCAACTTCTGCCCACAACACTATCGACACCCTCGTCAAAAGCAACGATGTGGTGCTGTTCATGAAAGGCACGGCGGATTTTCCGCAATGTGGCTTCTCTGCCGCTGTCTGCAACGTGTTGGAACACTTGGATGTGACATTTAAAGATGTAAACGTGCTGGAAAGCGACGACATGCGCCAAGGCATTAAGGACTATAGCAACTGGCCGACCATCCCGCAACTTTATGTGAAGGGTGAGTTCATCGGCGGATGCGATATCATCAAGGAAATGTTCCAAAGCGGGGAACTCCAAGAACTCTTCGATAAGAAATAAACATCTATGAAAATAGCAGTCATTGGCACAGGATACGTTGGTCTCGTCACGGGCACGTGTTTTTCAGAATTTGGCGTGACCGTCACCTGCGTTGACAAAGACGCGACAAAAATTGCGCGCCTGAAAAAAGGCGAAATCCCCATTTATGAGCCAAACTTGGACAGATTGGTGGAAAGCAATGCCGCCTCAGGCAGGCTCCATTTCACCACCGATATTAAAGAGGCGATTCAGGATGCAGACGCGGTGTTTATTGCAGTGGGAACGCCCAGTCGTCGCGGGGATGGGCATGCCGATTTAAGTTATGTGTTCGCGGTGGCAGAAGAAATTGCGCCGTTGTTGCAAAATTATACCGTGGTGGTAACAAAATCCACCGTGCCTGTGGGCACAGGGCGCAAGGTGTATGATATTATCAAACGGGTGAATCCCAAGGCTGATTTTGACGTTGCGTCTAACCCTGAGTTTTTGCGCGAAGGGTCTGCTATTGAAGATTTTATGCGCCCTGACCGTGTTGTAATTGGCACGGATAGTGAGCGTTCACTCAACTTAATGCGTGCCTTGTATCGCCCTCTTTTCCTTATTGAAACACCGATTGTGGCAACGTCCTTAGAGACGGCCGAACTCATCAAATATGCCGCGAACGCGTTTCTTGCCACCAAAATCACCTTCATCAATGAAATGGCAGATTTATGCGAAAAAGTCGGCGCGAATGTGCAAGGCGTGGCAAAGGGCATGGGGCTTGATGGGCGCATCGGCAAAAAATTCCTCAATGCAGGACCGGGGTATGGGGGTTCTTGCTTTCCGAAAGATACCCTCGCACTGATTCAAACAGGGGTGGATGCTGGCTCGCCTGTTAAAATTGTGGAGACCGTTGCCGCCCTTAATGAGCAACGCAAAGCCGCCATGGCAACAAAAATTATTGCTGCGTGTGGCGGGGATATACAGGGTAAAAAAATTGCCGTGTTGGGGCTGACGTTTAAACCCAATACCGATGATATGCGGGATAGCCCGAGCCTCGTGATAATCCCAGCACTGCAGGCAGCGGGAGCGCGGATTACCGCATTTGACCCCAAAGGGATGCTGGAAGCCAAACATTTGTTGCAGGATATTGATTGGTATGATTCCAGCTATGCCGCCATGCATGGCGCGGATGCCCTTGTTATCCTGACCGAATGGAACGAATTCCGCGCCCTTGATTTAACCAAAGTCAAATCCTTGCTCAATCAGCCGATCGTGATTGATTTGCGGAATATTTATAAACCCGCTGAAATGCAAGCGTTGGGCTTTGCATACAGCTCTATTGGGCGAGCATTACCGACGCAATAGCGCGTCAATTTGCTTATCTAAACATTCCCGAAAATTTCGCTACAGCTCTTTGCGGCGTGTCATTGACGAGTTTTTCAAATGCCTCTTGAGCCATGCTTTGTGCTTGTTCAGAGGTATTGGCAAGTTCTCCTGCGAGTAAGGCAGATGCATATGCACTGATTATGACTGGTCTTTCTTGATTGCTTCTCAATAAATCAGGATGCGTATTGTCAATTCTTATTATCGTTTGGCGAGAAGGGTTACCATTTTGATTACTCGTCCCTTCCGCATTAAGAAGCATTCGACGTTGGTAAACATCCAATGCACACCTTTGCATTGCAGAAAATGCAACTTCAATGTCAGTTGGTTCGTTATACCAAGCTCATTAAATTTCTAAAGAACTTCTGGATACCAGCTTTCGCTGGTAATTCGCACCACAGGCAGTCGTTTCGGGAGTAGCGAATCACCAGCGAAAGCTGGTGTCCAGTTACTTGATTGACAAGGCGTTCCTTTAGAAAATTAAGTGAATTGGTATTACACGCTCAAGCGCCGCGCGGGCTTTACCGCTCGCAAGACCTTTTTGCAAATCTTCAGGTGCGAGCGGTATAGAGTAACATTACATTATGGAATGTACGCGACACTATGTTTTCTGCGTTTGTCCCCGTCCATGGAACCACTACTTTAATTCATGGACGGGGTATAGCTTTGAGAGTAGTTGCGTGCATAATTTTTACAAAATCGTCTGCCCCGTTTTCACCCAGTCTTCGGTAAACCCCTTTAAGCCTTTGTCTGTCAACGGGTGGTCGAACAACTGCCACAAGGTTTTAGGTGGGCAGGTGACAACATCCGCACCCATGCGGGCGGCTTGGATGATATGGTTCGGGTGGCGAACGGAGGCAACCAGTACTTCTGTCTCAAACAGCGGATACTGACGGTAGATATTCATAATATCGGCGATGAGTTCCATCCCATCATGCCCGATGTCATCGAGTCTCCCTACAAACGGGGAAACGTAGGTTGCACCTGCTTTTGCCGCCAAAATTGCTTGCGCGGGAGAAAAACACAGTGTCACATTAACAGTTGTACCCATGCTGCGCATTTCTTTGCAGACCTTCAACCCTGCGGGGGTGAGGGGCACTTTCACGGTCACGTTTTTGGCAATCGTTGCTAATTTTTTCGCTTCTTTGATCATGGTTTCATAATCCGTTGCCGCAACCTCGGCACTCACAGAGCCTTCGACAAGGCTGCAAATCTCCGCGATCACGTCCAAAAACTGCCGTCCTGATTTCGCAATGATGGAGGGGTTGGTTGTCACCCCATCCAGCAGGCCTGTCGCGGCAAGATCTTTAATCTCGGTTATATCGGCGGTATCAACAAAAAATTTCATACAGGACTCTTGAATAGGGTATAGGGTGAAGAAAAGGCATTAGGCATTAGGCATTAGGCATTAGGCATCAGAAAGATTTCCCTGCTGCCTAATGCCTCTTACCTGATGCCTCTCTTACCCTCTTATGCCCCGCATCGTCAATGTTTTACTCCCCACGCCGTTTGACACCCCGTTTAGCTACAGGGTTCCTGACGATATGCCCGTGCCTGAAGTCGGACAATATGTCACCGTGCCGTTTCGCAATAAGGAACTGCATGGTGTGGTGTGGGAAATTCCCGAACACCCCCCTACTTTCAAAGGCGTGGTAAAACCTATTACGCTAACGCACCCGTTTACGCCGCTATCTAAGACAGCGATGGAATTTATACCATGGGCGGCAACCTATAGCCTCACGCCGTTGGGGTCTATTTTGAAGCTCGCCTTAAGTGTCCCGCAGGTGTTTTTACCCATTAAGGGCAAGGTGTTGACACTCCCGAATCCCGATATAGCGCACGCCCCTGCCACACTGTCTCCTGCGCAACGCACCGCTTGCGATACTATCAACACTGCACTAGATACACACAGCTTTGCGCCTCTTGTGTTAGATGGCGTAACGGGGTCTGGCAAAACAGAGGTGTATTTTGAAGCCGTCGCTCATGCCTTGTCGCACGGCAAGCAGGTGCTGATTTTATTGCCTGAGATTGCCCTGTCTGCACAAATGATGACACGCTTTGCCAAACGCTTTGGCTGTACGCCGTGTTTGTGGCACTCAGGGCTTACACCTGCCGTGCGGCGGGAGACATGGAAAGCGATTGTGGACGGCACCGCAAAAGTGGTGGTAGGCGCACGCTCTGCATTATTTTTACCCTATAAAAATTTAGGGCTGTTGATAGTGGATGAAGAGCACGATGCATCCTATAAACAAGAAGAAGGCGTGATTTATAATGCCCGCGATATGGCAGTGATGCGGGCAAAATTCGAGTCAATCCCCGTGGTTCTGGTGTCTGCCACGCCATCGCTTGAGACAGTGTGCAATCTGGAAGCCAAAAAATATACAGCCCTCACCTTGCCTGAACGCCACGGCGAGGCGGTGTTTTGCGATGTGCAATTGATTGATATGCGTAAGCATAAGCCCCCCAAAGGACAATGGATTGCAGAGCCGCTCAAAAAAGCCGTGCTAGAAACTTTAGCGCGTGGCGAACAGGCATTGCTGTTCCTCAACAAGCGCGGGTATGCGCCACTTACGCTCTGTCAAGCCTGCGGCTATCGCTGGCAATGCCCGCAATGCAGCGCATGTTTGGTGGTGCATAAAAGCGCACATAAATTGGTGTGTCACCATTGTGGCTACCATGAGCCTGAACCAGAATACTGCCCCAAATGCCAAGCGGAAGATAGCATCACCCCTTGTGGGCCGGGGATTGAACGACTCGCCGAAGAAGCCGCCGCCACTTTTCCTGAAGCCAACACGGCGTTACTCTCCAGCGATAGCATGGCATCACACGAGGCGGCAGAAAACCTAATTAGTCAAGTGATGCGCGATGAAGTCAATCTGCTCATCGGCACGCAGATTATCGCCAAGGGCTATCACTTTCCTAATCTTACCCTTGTAGGCGTGATTGATGCGGATATTGGCTTAAGCGGCGGGGATTTACGCGCCGCAGAAAAAACGTGGCAGCTGCTCCATCAGGTGGCAGGACGCGCGGGGCGCGAGGCAAAAAAAGGCACGGTCTATTTACAAACATTCCTGCCTGAACACCCCGTGATGCAAACTTTACAGCATCATCAGCGTGATGCATTCGTGCAGCAGCAAATCCATGAGCGGCACTTTGCACAATTGCCGCCATTCGGCAAACTCGCCTCCGTCATTATTGCGGCAGATACGTTGCCAGCGGTGCAGAAAGCCGCCCAACTGTTAGCGCGCGCGGTGCCCATTATGGAAGGACTCACCATTCTAGGCCCTGCCCCTGCCCCCTTAGCATTACTCAAAGGCTATCACCGCATCCGCTTTTTAGTGAAAACCCCCCGCGTGTTTCCGTTACAAAAAACCTTGCGGGAATGGTTGGAGAAGGCTGGATTGCCTAGGACAGTTAAAGTGCAGGTGGATATTGATCCGTATAGTTTTTTATAGCTTGTTTTTACTAGCATATTATGATAGTATCATCATATGATTGTATCATTCGCCTGCAAAGAAACCGAACGCTTATTTGGGCGCATCTTCTCTCGGAAACTCCCGCAAGACATTCAAGAGCGGGCATATTTAAAGTTGATGCTGCTACATCGTACCAGTGTTCTTGACCATCTTCGCATTCCACCCAGCAATCGATTGGAAGCCTTGAAGGGCAATCGCCGTGGACAATACAGTATTCGCATAAATAACCAATGGCGACTCTGTTTTGAATTTCATCAAGGAGACGCACATCACGTTGAAATTGTTGACTATCATTAGGAAAAATATCTATGCTTAAAAAAGACATCCCCCCCCTTCACCCTGGAAAAATGCTGCTGCATTTTCTAGAAGACATGGAAATTTCACGCTATCGCTTAGCGCGGGACACGGGATTATCGCAAACCCATATTGCCCAACTCATCAACGCAAAGCGCAGCATCACGCCTGAAACGGCATTGCGCTTGGGATTGTATTTTGGCAACGCTGCCGACTTCTGGTTGGGACTGCAGCAGGACTATGCGCTGCAATCCCTAGAAGAAGAGAAACTTGAGCAATTGCAAAGAGAAGTAAAACCGTTCGTGGCTGTAACGCCTGCTTTTGCTTA
>JBILKT010000065.1:0-8240 GCA_044376545.1 Alphaproteobacteria bacterium | reverse complement strand
CGAATCAATATCAACGCTCACCTGTGCAGGAGCGGCTGATGTAATCCCAATCCATAAAAATCCGCTTAGTACCGCAATTTTGGAAACAACCCGCATTTTTATGCCTTTTTTATTAAGGGAACCTGAGTTATGGATAACATTATCTGAAAACTGATAAAAACATTGTATTTCAATGGTATTTTTCTGCTGGACCCCTGCCTTCGCAGGGGATTCGCTCGGGGTGACCGTTAGATCAAGCCGAATCCCCTGCGAAGGCAGGGGTCCAGCAAGAATTAAACTACTGTAATATAGTTGTTTTCCGATTTTTTTATCCATAACTCAGGTTAAGGGAAGAGCAACCGCATTGGACTTTTGCAAGAGGTCTATTATTGCTGACACTTGCTTAAGAACTTGTTAAGAATAGCATCATGCAAACTACCATTCTTCTTAAAAATTTTGTCCTCTATTGTCGCATTGGTATTCAGGATCAAGAACAGCACATCCGGCAACCCGTGCAGTTTACCGTAGAAGTGACGTTGGCGCAACAAAGCGTGCCACAAACATTGGAACAATCAGTATGTTATTACGGTTTAAGTGAGTTTATCCGCACACTGAGTGCCACCCATATCCCCCTTGTGGAAACAATGGCGAGCATGATTTTAGACTATTGTTTAGCACATCCAAACGCCCAGCATGCAATGGTTGCTGTCGAAAAATTGGCTATCATTCCAAAAGCAGGCAGTGTGGGGTGTCGTGTAGAGGCCAGCAAGGTATAATTCTCATGTTTAAGCCGCGTATCATGGGCATTGTCAATGTCACGCCTGATTCTTTTTCAGGAGACGGGCACACCTCAACGGAACAGGCGATCGCACAAGGCTTGCGTCTTGTGCGGGAGGGGGCGGATATTCTAGATATTGGCGGGGAGAGTACGCGCCCTGATGCGCTGCCCTTAAGCGAGACAGAAGAATTAGAACGTGTATTGCCCGTGTTGCGAGGAATACGGGCACACAGTGCCATCCCGCTGTCTATTGATACCAGCAAAGCGGCTGTTGCCGAGGCAAGCCTTGCGGCGGGAGCTTCCTTGATTAATGATGTGTGGGGCGGGCTATTAGATCCTGATATTATCCACGTGGCTGCAAAGCATCAATGCCCGATTGTGTTGACACATAATAGCAGGGCTGGCCATTTCCCCGCCTGTACCGACGAAATGTCCCCACGCGTATTTTTAGAAACAATACGCACAGAGTTACTTGTTTTGGTAGATAATGCCCTTGCCCACGGGGTATTACGCAAGAATATTATTGTAGATGTGGGTATTGGTTTTGGCAAAACAACACAGCAAAACCTGTTGCTTGCAAGCAACCTGCATTTTTTTCAAACACTGCAAATGCCGTTTTTAGTAGGGACGTCGCGTAAATCGTTTATCGGTCAGGTGTTGGATGTTCCTGTTGCAGAACGGCTTGAAGGGACGCTTGCAACGCTTGTTGTCGCAAGCCTAGCAGGGGTGGCAATGGTGCGCGTTCATGATGTTTTAGCAGCTAAACGTGTGATAGAGATGGCGTGGGCGTTACAGAACAACAAAATATAAATCTCATGGCAAAAGATAATGAACCCGTTGCTGAAAGTCTGAAAGTTGTCTCTGCAGGACGACAAAGTGTCGTGGTGGGAGAGGTGTACCGTGTCAATTTTTCACAGATCTTTTCAGATCTCGCCATCCCTTCTGTTGATGTGTTTGGCGTGACACATACAGAAGATCCAGACGCATCGTTATGCGCCTATCTTCTTGAGAAGAAATCTCCTTTTCGCTATCGCTATGCGAGTGTATTAAAAAATATTACAAGCCCATACTTGCATAAACCCCTTTATTGGGGTGCGATACAGCAAGAAGGACAACCGCAAAAACTCATTGTGATTGCACAAAGGCCTGCTTTTAAGCGTTTGGTGCCTGTTGATGCCCATGGCACGCCTATTCGTCTGCCCCTTCTTGACGGGCGAGGCATTGCCATAAAATATACGGAAGAGGCGCTCATTAAATTGGTTGTGCAGCCTATTCTTGAGGCACTCAAGCAACTTGATGCCTATGGTGTGGCGCATCGGGGGATTAATCCAAAGAATATTTTCTTGGCAGATGAAGCGGCCTCACATGTTGTATTGGGGGCAAGTTTTTTAAAACCTGCTGGCTATGATCAGCCCCCTATTTTTGAACCTTTCGACACAATGCTTGCCGATCCCTTAGCGCGGGGCGAGGGGAACGTGCGCCATGATATTTATGCACTAGGCGTGACGACGAGTTGTTATCTTCTTGGGATTGATCTTGTTGATCCTGCCATACAGGCTGATTTCATGCAACGACGTCTTGTGGATAGTACCTATAACACTATTTTGGGTACGACGAAAATCTCGTCGCGTATCTCGGAACTTTTGAAGGGAACGCTCCATGATGATGCGGCACAACGGTGGACAATCGACGATGTGGAAGGGTGGATTAAAAAAAATCGTCCCGTGAAGCATCAACAGATGACGTTGCCAAAACCGAGTCGTGCTTTTGAATTTCAAGGGCAATATTATCCCACAATCTCTGCGTTAGCAGCAGGATTGGGAACCTTAGGCAAGCAGGCCGTTGACGTTTTATCAAGTCAAAAATTAGAAGTTTGGTTGGTGCGCACCAATAATAAACCAGACCTATTTGAGTCCCTCAAAGGCATTCCTAAAATTGTAAAATCAATAGGCAATCAAGCCTTGCAAAACGAGCTATACGCAACGTTTGCGTTGCAAGTTTTTGAGAAAACTTTTCCGCTATTTTACAAAAAGAAAGCTTTCGTCATTGATGGGTTTGGTGCCTATCTGTGCAGCCACTTTAATGATGGAGAGATACGAACATCTATCATCGATCTTCTTGGCACGTTTGTGTCAAAAATGTGGCTAGAAAATCAAGACGCAGTCTTCCCAGAGCGTGTGCGTTTGCAGAAAATTTTTGAAAAACTGCCGAGCCTCTTGCAAAAAAAAGGATTAGGATATGGCCCTGAGCGGGTGCTGTATGAACTTAATCAAGGGCTGGCTTGTCAAAGTGATTTAACCAAACAGTATTTTTTGGAAAATCCTGCGCATGTGCTGCCTGTTTTGGAGGCGATTGCTGCTGTGCGTATTCCGCCTATGTCACCGCTTGATAAGCATCTCACGGCATTTCTTGCTGTTGCCTTTGATCTCAATGACAAGCAACTATACGATTTAAATGATCCGAAGGAAAATAGACAAGCCGTGGGGTTGATGAACATTTTGGTGCATGTTGATAAAAAAACGGGAAGCAATCGCTATCCCTTTTTGTGCCAATGGGTTGCGGATTATTTGGGTAATACCAGAAAGAGCTTTTTTAGCGTTGAAAGACAAAAGAGTTTTAATGAAAAAATTCAAAGGGCGTGTAAATCAGGAAAATTAAACGATATTTTACAGGCGATTGATGTTCCCCAAGAGCAGATGCTTGATGAAGCAGAATTTGCTGAAGCGCAACGACTTTACGAAAAGTTGTTTAGCGATCAAGATAAATGCAAAGACGACATGAAACAAATCATGAAACTAGCGCGAGAGAAAACGCATCGTTACGCACCGATTGTCTCTGCCGTTCTAGCCATAGTGGTCGCTATTTTTGGCATCTGGATGGGGGTATAGGGAGGCGATTATGGCGAAAAATCCGATTGTGGTGGGTATTAAGAAGACGTACTTGCTGTCTCTTTGTGCGCTAACCTTTTTAAGTATGGCCTCTGGTATTTTATTGTTAATAGGAATGTTGCCAACAATAACTGTTTGGCAATACGATCGCACCTATAACAAGAATATTTGCGTCACTGTGGGCTTTATGAATTTGGCGGGGATTGTCCCCTTCATTGTGGCAGTTTTTCCTTTTGGGCTGCATATGCAGCAGGCAATGCCCATTTTGCAGAGTACAAAAACATGGGGACTGATTTACCTTAGTGCTTTAATAGGGTGGATGATCTTGCAGGGTCTTCATCCGCTGATTAAAAACCACCTTACCACGCAAATAAACAGGCGTGAGGAAAAGTTCAAAAAAATGCAAGAAGAGTTGGTTGAAAAATGGGGGGCGGATGTGGCGAAGCTCAAGGAGCAGTAGTTTCGCCCGCGACGATATTATTTCGTTGATTTTTCAATGGCTGTGCCCGCAGACTTAATGTCTTTCCCAACACCAGACACAGTGTTGCACGCATTCAAGCTCAGTGCTGCGGTAAGCACTGCAAACAGTGTAAGCAGCGGTTTCATCGCATGTTGCTCTATTCCTGAAAAGTTATTACAAGGGCAGTGGGAGAAAGGGGTGCAATCCCGCACCCCTACCCAAAACTAAGAAAGGGACTCTAATGCTGATTCCATTAAGAGTGGTTTTTCGTGTTGTTATCAGGATTAAAATCTTGATTAAACGCTAGAAACCGAGGGGTGTAGTGGATATTGCAACTATCTGCTACTCCCCTTTCTCCTTTTCTTATACTATGAAACTTCTTAACAATCAAGAAACCTTCCCGCAAAAAAAATACGCGCAAAAACACCTGAGGCATTGCGGCAACGGTGGTTTACGGAAATTGCTTCTTCAAAATAAAGGTGCTAGGAAGCGGATGGGAGAAAGGGGTGCAAGCCCGCACCCCTACCCGTAAAAAGGAGGAATCCGAATGTTTAAGCCATTCAGCGTGATTTTTCTAGTGAAGGTATGGATTAAAATCCGTATCAAACGCTAGATAATCTGGGGAGTAGTAGATGCCTAGGAACATTTGCTACTCCCTTTCTCCTTTTCTTATACTATAAAACTTCTTAACAATCAAGAAACACCCGTAAAAAATTTATTATGACCGAACAACCCGATTACAAAAACACTGTTTTTTTGCCACAGACAGATTTCCCCATGCGCGGGGATTTGCCCAAAAAAGAACCCCTCTTGTTAGAGAAATGGGCAAATAATGACTTGAGCAAAAAACTGAGCGATAAGAATAAGGGCAAGGAAAAGTTCGTGCTGCACGATGGCCCGCCTTATGCCAACGGCAATCTGCACATTGGGCACGCGCTTAATAAAATCCTCAAGGATGTGATTAACCGCGCCATGCGGATGAGCGGCAAGCATGTTGCCTATATTCCGGGGTGGGACTGTCACGGCTTGCCGATTGAGTGGAAAATTGAGGAAGAATATCGCGCCAAAAAGCGCAATAAAGATGACGTGCCCGTGCTCGAATTCCGCCAGCAATGCCGCGACTATGCCGCAAAATGGGTCGAGATTCAAAAGGCAGAGTTTCAACGGCTCGGGATAGACGGTTTGTGGAACGCGCCCTATATCACCATGGATTTCAAAGCCGAAGCCCAGATTGTGCGCGAGTTGCACACCCTTGCACAAAACGGCAGTCTCTATAAGGGCTTCAAGCCTGTGCTGTGGAGTGTGGTGGAACAAACTGCGCTGGCGGAAGCCGAAGTGGAGTATAGGGAGAAGGAGAGCACGGAGGTTTATGTTAAGTTTCCGATTGTAGGATATCCTGTTGGTATCCCTGATAATGGAATTCCAGATAACAGCCTTGACTGGCTTACTAGAGTCAGTGCGAAAATTTTAATTTGGACAACAACGCCATGGACGTTGCCAGCTAACGCAGCAGTTGCGTTTAATCCAGCAATTCCTTATGCGCTCATTAATGCACAAGGGGAGCGTTTTCTTATCGCGCAAAATCTTGTCGTACAAACGATGCAAAAACTGCAAATTTCACAAGATAATTATTCCCTTGAGAAGAGAGATATAAATTTTCAAGAAATTGACATACGCAGACTTCGCTTGGGGCATCACTTGTCCCATGCTGCTAATGATGATGGACTGAGGAAATTATATCCCGCCGATTTCGTTACTGATACAGATGGCACAGGCTTTGTCCATATCGCCCCTGCACATGGGGAAGACGACTTTGATGTTTATAAAAACAACGTAGATTCTTTTGACTATTTTTTCCCCCAACTCCTCAACAAAGACGGTACTTACAAATCCACCGTGCCGCACTTTGCAGGGATGCATATTTTCAAAGAGAGCACCACCGAGGCAATTTTAGAGAAACTCCGTGAGCAGGGGGCATTGCTCTATTCTAACAAATTCAAGCACTCCTATCCGCACTCATGGCGGTCAAAAAAGCCATTGATATATCTTGCCACACCGCAGTGGTTTGTGGGGATGGAAAAGGAAGGCGCGAGGCACGAGGCACGAGGCACGAGGGAAGAAAATACTACCCTCGAGCCTCGAGCCTCGAGCCTCCCCCCTAGCACTATCCGTACTAAAGCCCTCAACGCCATCGACGCCACCACTTTCCACCCCGCCGCAGGGCGTAATCGCATCAAGTCTATGGTGGAAACCCGCCCTGATTGGTGTGTCTCGCGCCAACGGGCATGGGGTGTGCCGATTGCGCTGTTGGTGCATAAAGAATCGGGCGCGGTGATTACCGACAAGCCTGTATTAGAAAAAATCGCTGCTGAGTTCGCCCTTCACGGTTGTGATGTGTGGTATACGGAAAGCCCCGCCTATTTCCTTGACGGCACAGACTATAATCCCGCCGACTATGAAAAGGTGATGGATATTCTGGATGTGTGGTTTGACAGTGGGTGTACGCACGCGTTTGTGCTCAGGCATCCGATAAAAGAGGAGTGGGGAGTTGAGGAGGGAGGCACAAGGCACGAGGCACGAGGCACGAGGAGGGCAGGAGAAATATTTAATGTTTTCTCTTCTTCCCTCGCGCCTCGCGCCGCAGACCTCGTGCCTCCTGCAGACCTCTACCTCGAAGGCTCAGACCAACATCGCGGTTGGTTCCAATCCTCACTGTTAGAGAGTGTCGCAACGCGCGGTGTTGCGCCCTATAAAGCCATTCTCACGCACGGGTTTGTGCTGGATGAGCAGGGGCGGAAAATGTCGAAATCCATGGGCAATGTCACCGCGCCTGAGGAAGTGTTGAAAAAATACGGTGCGGATATTTTGCGGCTGTGGGCGAGTTGTTCGGACTATTTCGAGGATTTACGCATCGGCAATACCATCCTCGAGCACTATGCAGATATGTACCGCCGTTTGCGCAATACCTTGCGCTATTTGCTAGGCGCATTGCAGGGGTTTAGTGAGGCAGAAGCAGTGGACTATGCTGCCATGCCCGCGCTGGAACAGTATATTTTGCACCGTTTGGCGAGTTTACAAGCGCTCCATGTAACCTGCCTTGAAAGTTATGATTTCAAACGGTTCTACAATGAACTGCACACTTTTTGCGCGGTGGATTTATCGGCGTTCTATTTTGATATCCGCAAAGACAGCCTCTATTGTGATGCCGTAGACAGCCCCAAGCGTCGCGCAACCCGCACGGTGATGCATCTTTTATTGGATAGCCTGTGCAAATGGCTCGCGCCTGTATTGTGTTTCACGGCGGAAGAGGTGTGGGGTGCGGCGGGTAATGCCGACAGCATCCATCTACAAGACTTCCCGCACAATCCGCTGATGTGCTTGCAACCATCCTTAGACGAGAAGTGGAATACAATAAAAACGCTCCGCTCTGTTGTCATGGCAGCGTTGGAAAAAGAACGCACCGAAAAAAACATAGGTTCAAGCTTGCAAGCTGCCCCTGTTATCTATGCAACGCAAGAATACGCTGATGCCTTACACGGCATTGATTTGGCGGATGTGTGTATTACTTCTAGTGCGACCGTATACCCATCCACTTTAAAAACTACCACTTTAAAAACTAAAGGAACTGGACCCCTGCCTTCGCAGGGGATTCCATCTATGTTTACATACTCGGATCGAATCCCCTGCGAAGGCAGGGGTCCAGAAAGTTTTAGAAACTCAAGCGGATTGGTATTAGAGGGTGTAACGCATATTCCTGAAAATGCCTACACCCTGCCAGAGGTGGCAGGGGTGGGCGTTATCGCCTCCCTCGCCACAGGCGACAAATGCGCCCGCTGTTGGAAGGTAACAGAAGAGGTGGGGCAACAGAAAAATCACCCTAGCTTGTGCAAGCGGTGCGCGGAGGTGGTTGCGTAGGTTTTACATCCCGTGGGGATTGAGAAAGCGGCTCTTTGCGGCTTTCATCACTTCAGGATCGGAAAGTTCTTCAAAAAAATATGGTAGCCCTGTCTCTGGGTTTGTTTCTCTGGCGAGCATTGCTTGAATCGCTCCATCCCATGCACTTTTACTCCACCCTAAAACTTGATCGTCGTGAGGTTCTTCTGATGCCGGGGGGGGGCAATTTGTCATTTATAAT
>JBILKT010000064.1:0-8294 GCA_044376545.1 Alphaproteobacteria bacterium | reverse complement strand
CATCGTTAGAAAATCGCTCAAAATGCTCATTTACCTTTTGTAAACTCCGCTTTTTCGCAATTTTCTGCCTTGAAATCATCAAAAAATCCTTCACCTGCGTAAGTCCTGATAACGGATAACGTACGCAATGTTTGTTATAATCCAGAGGAAATGACTGCGTCACCAGAAGTTGCTGCAATTACTGAAATTCGCGAATTTCCGAGACAAGGACTTGCACAATGGAGAAAAAGTGAAAGCGGGCAGGAGATGCGTATCCCGTACAGCTTTTCAACCAGCACGTTACAACCCCATGATTTTCAGGAGAATGGAAGCGCGACCCCTATCATAAAACCCTTTACACTACAACAACAAGCAATGGTACGCCAAGAGCTTTGGGAATTCTCTCAACGGTTTAACGTGAACTTCGTTGAAGTTAACGAGGACGCAGCGTTGTTGTTCGCTAACATCAATGCGGATTATCATGTTCCCCAAGATTTGGCAACAGAGCGGATTGATTCCAATATTCCTCTATCCTCACAATGGGGCGCTAATAATAAACTGTCTCCTTTCACACAAACCAGCGTTATTGTTTTTCCAACTGAGCGCTCTAAAGATTTTAATGTGCTTCAATTTAGAGGTCACATTGGTCATGAACTTGGGCATGCATTGGGGCTTGAGCACACCCATAAGGATTCACAAACGCAGCCTTTCCTTGGTTTGTCCACTCCTTTGACAAAACGTACCTCTATCATGAGCTATGATGATGGTACCATGCCTAAGAGCTTGTCCCGAAACTAACGTGCAAGGAGAAAGTTGAGATTTTTGAGTGAAAAATCCCCCCAAAATAGCGGGATATACTGGGGTATTTTCCCTATTTTGGGGGTATTTTGCAGCCAAAAAGATCAATTTTAAACTTGCACGTTAGTTTCGGGACAAGCTCTAAGGCGAGCAGCTATTTGGCAGGTCTTTTTGAGGCATGCTATTACATGCTATTATAAGAGCGTTCTTGGTGAAAAATCAGGGCAAGCAGGGCAAGCACCAGTGCTGTCAACGCAAACAGAAACAATGGAAGTGTTGCCCGCTGGCCCTGTCATTATTCCTCCTCTTAATGCTGGAAAACGATTGGTTGTGGATACGCGTCTAGGCGGTCATATTGTTATAGGAAACCGGTTCCCTGATCAGACGGTTGATGCCGCGTGGACTGTGGGGCATAATACAACAATCCCTAAAATTTCTACAGGACCTGCTGACGCACATCTTACTATTGCCACAGATCAAGACATCATAACAGGCATCATAACAGGAACGGGAAAAAATTACGTAGAAATTCGAGAAGGAACAGTGCAACTGAAACTGGGAACTGGTCAGAACAATGTGTATGTTACAGGAGGAAAAAGTGTTGTAAACACAGAAAAAAAAGGCCAAGATTTTATTACCGTTATTGGAGGTGATGTAGAAATTGAGGGCTACAATCCTAATCTTGGCTTAAGTATTATGGCTGCGGAAAATACGTCTTCTAACAACTCAGCAATAAGGGTGACCGTTAAAAACCCGCCCAAAAATTTGAATTTTTCTCTTGATATAGTGGATGATAAGCCCCACGTTGTATTGACGCCTCATATTGTCTATCAAACAACCCCCACGGGGTTGGAATTATTGATCACGGGTTCTGCAACTACCTCCCTAGCAATTCGGGTAGCGCTTGGAGGTATCCGTGTTGCAGATTTGTCCAACATTAGCATGAACGGTAAACTGCTGCGTGATAGTGCGCATCCTGCAAAATCTTCCCAAGAACAAGAACAACAACAACAACATACACAAATTTCTATGCTATGGTTGCAAAAGCAAGGATGGCGACAAAATTGACATTTATGGCGACAAGTGATACTCTCACTTGAGATAGAGGAGATACGCTATGGCTGATTATCGATTGAACGCCCGTTTGCCGCAACCCTTGGCAGAGCACGTGGAAAAAATGATAGGCGAAGAAGGGCTTTACGAGACTTCAAGCGAATATGTGCGTGACCTTATTCGCCATGACATGACGAAAGAACACTATCGCCAGTATGTACAAACGGCAATTTTAGAAGGGTATGAGGATCTTGCGGCGGGGAGATTTTTTGAGTCCACGGGGGATTTTTTCAAGGATAGAGAGATTGTTGCACGCAAAGAAGCAGAAGGCTGGAAATAATGCCTGCTTTTTATCTAACAAAACGGGCAGATGTGGAGCTCTCACAAATATACGAATACTCTGTAGAAAATTGGGGACAGCGTAGCGCAGAAAAATATATTGCTGATTTCTATAAAGAATTCGCCAAAATCGCCCAAAGCCCTGATAGGGGGAAGAGTTTATCGTATCGTTCGCATCCGTTTTTGCTGTGCTCTGTAGGCAGTCATTTTGCCGTCTATGATGTTGTGGAAAGTAGTATTGTCATTGTCGCGGTGCTGCATCAACAACAAGACATTGAAACCGTTATTCGTGATATGACGCCTCGTTTTCTGCAAGAGGTTACTACCGTTCGGCAACGCTGGCTGAAAAATTAAAAGTATGACCAACACCCTAGAAAAAATTATCACCCATACCCGTGAAACTTTACCCGCACGCAAGGAAGCTGCACCTCTTGCCGTTTTAAAACAGCAAATTGCCGAGCAAAAACCGCCACGGGGTTTTGTGGAAGCGATTCTGGTGCATTATGCACAGCGGGGCTTTGGGCTGATTACCGAGATTAAAAAAGCCTCCCCCAGTTTTGGGGTGATACGGGAGGATTTTGACCCCGCCACCCATGCAGCAGCGTATGCAGCAGGCGGCGCGAGTTGCCTTTCTGTGTTGACGGAAGAAGCGTTTTTTCAAGGGTCTGTGGAGCATCTGCAAGCAGCGCGGGCGGCGTGTAGCTTGCCAGTGTTGCGGAAAGATTTTATCGTTGACCCGTATCAGGTCTATGAAACGCGGGCGATGGGGGCGGATTGCATCCTGCTGATTATGGCGGCGTTGACGCTTGATCAGGCAGAAGAATTGCAGGAATTAGCGTTTTTGGTGGGGCTGGATGTGCTGGTGGAAGTGCACGATGAAGCGGAGATGGAGCAAGCGTTGCAGCTTGTTGCTTACGCAAAAACGCCCAGTCCTTTTCGCGCGGATTTCTTGGGCAGTGATGTGCGCCCTTTCGACAGAACGGTGCAGTTGATAACCCAACCACGGGCGATTATTGGCATTAACAATCGCAATCTCAAAACGTTGACGACGGATTTAGCAACCTCGGAAAAACTGTGCAAAATGTTGCCTGCGCATACCCTGTGGGTGAGTGAGAGCGGGATTTATACCCGTAATGAGGTAGTGCGGTTGCAACAGGCAGGGGCGGGGTGTTTTCTGATTGGCGAATCGTTGATGCGGCAGGAGAGTTTAAGCGCGGCTGTGGGGGTGTTGTTGCCGAGTCAGTAACTTTTTTGTCTGTACAATTTACCTTGAGTGTGCTATGTTGATTGAGTTTGATGCCGTTAAGAATGCCAAAAATCTTGCAAAGCATGGACTCTCTCTTGAGGCGGTGCAAGAGTTTGAGTGGGATAAAGCAATGTTGGCGCAAGACACCCGAAAAGACTATGGGGAGACGCGGATTATCGCAACAGGATACATTAGAACGCGTTTGTATGTGATGATTTATACCGAACGAGGGCTGGCAAAACGGATTATCAGCCTGCGTAAGGCGAATGACAAGGAGAGGCAAAATTATGAAAGAAGATGTTCTTGACGATCCCCTTGCTGATTTTGATGAGGATGAAGCCCCTGAACTCACCGAAGAATGGTTTAAAAAAGCCAAACCCTTCCGCCAATTTTACGACGAAAAATTTGGAGCAGGATCTGCTGATGCTTTCTTAGAAGCCGTGGAAGAGCTCCGAAAAACACGCGGCAAGCAGAAATCCCCCCTCAAAGAACGCCTCAGCATTCGCCTTGATAGCGATATTGTAGAGCATTTTCGCGGTACAGGGCGGGGGTGGCAATCGCGCATGAATGCGGCGTTGCGCCATAGCATCACGACTAACTAGACGGCATGAAAACTCGCCTTGACACCCATCTTTTTGAAGCAGGACTCGTTGACTCCCTTCCCAAAGCCCAAGCGTTGATTATGGCAGGTGTGGTGTTGGTGGATGATAAGCCCTCCACAAAAAGCGGGACGACGATTAATCCTGCAAAGCAATCCGTGCGAATTAAGGGGCAGGAACACCCGTGGGCATCACGCGGGGGATTAAAGCTGGCAGGGGCAATAACGGCATTTAAGCTGAACCCGCAAGGGGCGGTTGCTGTGGATGTGGGGGCTTCAACAGGCGGTTTTACGGATGTGTTGTTGCAGTATGGCGCTTTAAGAGTCTATGCGGTGGATGTGGGGCAGGGGCAGTTGCTGTGGCGATTACAGACGGATGCGCGGGTGGTGGTGTTAGACAAAACCAATGCTCGTGCGTTGGATACCACGCTGATTCCTGAGGCGCCTGATTGGATTGCGTGCGATGCGAGCTTTATTAGCCTCAAGAAGGTGTTGCCTGCAGTGCTTGCTCTCGCCAAGCCAAATGCCACATTAGTTGCGTTGATTAAACCCCAGTTTGAAGCAGCCTATCGCGATATTGGTGAGGGGGGGATTGTGCGAGATGCGGCTGTGCAACAGGCAGTCTGTGCGGATATTCACCAGTGGCTAGAGCACGCAATGCACTGGCAGGTTATGGGATTGATGCCCAGCCCGATTTTTGGTGCAAAGGGGAATACGGAGTTTTTGATCTATGCAATTAAAAACCAGCAATCGGTTTAGCAGGCACAAGCACGGGCTTGTCTTCTAAAATCACCCCATGATTAAACGCACGGTTTTTGACACGCGATAGCAAAGAGCCATTATCAAGAACAGATGTCGCGTCGCTTAATACTGCATCGGTGTTTGAGGAAACGAGCTTTTCCATATCGGCAGGGCTGAGCTTCAGAGTTTCATGGCTTGAAAGGGGAATAAAAACCCCTTTTTTCTTGGTGTTTTTTTGTGTGGGGCGCGCGGTGTTCTCAACAATAACTGGATTGGTTTCAGAGGCGAGAGTCGGTTTTACAACGGCCGCAGCAGACGGAGAGGCATGCATAATTTCTGCTGCCATTGTATCGATGGGGTCTGCCGTTTGAGGATTAACAGGCGGGGTGCTGGCAACAGGCAGAGGCGGCGTTTGTTGCTGCGTATTTGTGGGGGCTGTCTGTATAGGCGTAGCAGGTGTTTGCGGCGCGGCGAATACCATTTTACCCTTGGGCATTGCCTGCATTAAATCGTTAAGGGTGGTGGGGATATCTGTTGACGCTGGTGTTGCAACTGTAACTTTTTTTTCTTCTAAAGGCGAATTTACAGGCAGAATAGCAGATTTCTTAGGGGGGGCTATTTTTTTCGACGTGGTTTTTGTGAATCCTGTTTGCGGCGTAGATTTTGCATTGGTTCTTGGCGTAGGCAGGGGGGGCGTAGGCAGGGGGGGCGTGTTGAGGGGGAGCGCAGGAAGAGGGGGGATGGTTTTTTTCTGAACGGGGATGAGGTGGTCAGGCGATTTCTCTGCCAACAGGGCAGCCAAAACTTCAGAAGGCTTTTTACCTTTCTCTCCCTTTTTTTCTTGAGTAGTTTTTTCCACATTTGATGGTTTTGCATTGAATGTTTTCTCAATAGAGGTGCAACCATTAAGGAACAAAAGGAGAAAGCATACAAAAATAAACATATACTTAATTTTATCTTTGTGATATATTTCACAATAATAGGCGTGATAGAGTTTCATGGCTTCACTATGGAGGGACAACATTAAAAAGCAGTTAACGCAAAACTGATATTGCTGGCTGAAAAAAAGAGCCAAAAAAGTAATACTTTATAAACAATGACGCAGTATGCTTACCGCACAGGACGTACGCAGTAAAAAAATATTATAAATCAACAGCAAAGATTTTGCGGCGCCAACTGTATACAATACGCATATTAATTATTTGAATTTTATGTATAATTCGCATTCTTTAGCAAAAAACGTATCAGCCTTGCCTAGCGGTAGTCTGCCCGCTTGTCAGCTTGCTTGTTCGAGTGATACGTTTTTATTGCTTGATGCAAATAGGGCATTCCATTCTCTTTTTTGCAGTAACAACACAGATTTATCCTTGCCAAAATTTTTGCACGAAGTGTGTGCATTTCCGCAAGCGTTTGCAGTGCTTACGAAAAATCTCAAACAGAACAGGAAATTGGAAAACTTTGATGTGCGTTTTGACGATAATAGGAGTTTGAAGCATTATCGTATCAATGTTGTTCAACAACAGCACACACACGACCAAACAGTCTGGACGCTGTATTTCCAAGATATTTCTGATTTAATGGCAGAGATTGAAAATGCACAGGCGACAAGCAAAACCAAGGCGTTGTTCTTAGCAACCATGAGCCATGAGATTCGCACGCCCATGCAACCCTTGCATGGGCTGCTAGAAATTATGCAGCAAAAAGCAACAGACGCAGGGCAGGCAGAGATTATTCACGCGGCAAAGGGGGCGACGAGTGCCTTGCTACAGGTGCTTGATGATGTGTTGGATCTTACTAAAATTGAAGCAGGACATTTAAGTCTTGACTATGCGGAGGTACCACTCCGCACGCTTATAGATGGTGTTATTACAACGTTTAGTCAAAAAGCCAAAGAAAAAGGCATTTATTTAAGTGCGGAATTCTCTTCAGGTGTCCCTCCTTTTGTGATGGGTGACCCGAAACGGTTGCGGAAAATCATGATGAATTTGGTGGGGAATGCGCTGAAATTCACCAAACAAGGATCTGTGAGTATTCGGTTGCAATGCCAAGATTTTGAAGATGATGGTCAGCACTTTACGCTGCGTTGTGAAGTGGAGGATAGTGGCATCGGCATTTCTGCAGAACTTTTGCCGCATTTGTTTGAACCCTTTACACTCGGCGATTCTTCTGCAAGCCGTCGTTATCGCGAAACGGGATTAGGGTTATCCATTACACAGCGTTTGGTGCAGACGATGCATGGGGTGATGGGGGTGGACAGCACAGAAGGGCATGGCAGTTTATTTTGGTTTAACATCCCCACGTCTGTTGTGGCGCAAGAGGCGGTGAGTGTGGAGATTCAACCTGACTTGCGAGGTGTGCATGTTTTATTAGTGGAAGATCATCCGCAAGGGGCACGCACTATCATGATGGCGTTGGAGTCTATGGGGGCAACGGTGGTGCGGGTTGATACCATAGAAGATGCTTTGTACGTAAGCGAGATAGAGCGATTTGATATTGCAGTTATAGATTACCTCATGCCTGATGGCTCAGGGTTAGCATTGATTGAGAAACTTGCAACCACTCAGCCGCATACAGGATTATTGATGTATACGGTATTCAATAGCCCCAAAATGCAAGACACATTAAAAAAATTGGGGGTACTGTATGTTGAAAAACCAGCAAGTCGATTAAGGCTTGGGCAAGCGGTAGAAAGCCTAACGTATAAGATACAGCGTGCCCCCTATCGTGGCTTGCGCAAGATTTTGATTGTGGAAGACACGCCTACTATTCAAGATATTTTACAGCGACAATTTGAATGCCTCAATTATACCAACTATGCGATCGTGGACAATGGGGCGCAAGCCTTAAAAGTCTTGCAACGCGAGGAATTTGGACTGGTGATAGCCGATTTGCATTTACCAGAAATGGATGGATATAAGCTGATAAAGACACTGCGCCAGCAGCCCCATTTTGCTGATTTGCCGATTATTGCGTTGACGGCGGATGAGAAATCATCAAACGCGCAAGCCTGCCTGCGATATGGATTCAATGAATGCTTAAGAAAACCCGTAACCATTTCACGCTTACGGCAGATGCTATTGCGGTGGGGCATTCTAGAAGGTAATCCGTTATTTGCAAAACAGGTAACGCCGCTGCCAAAAACCAACATATTAATTATTGATGACAAACAATTCCTTAAGAGATTAGAGGTGCTTGATAGCAATACATTCGGAGCACTAGAGCTCTTCATCCGCCTTACGCCGCCTTTACTACAGGACATGGGGGAGGCGATAACGCAATCGGATATAGAAAAGTTACGGGATTTGGCGCATGCCCTTAAAGACAGTGCGCGGGCAGTATGTTGCCCTGAATTGAGTGTATTAGCAGAAACGCTACAAGATTCGGTGGATAAAGAAGCGGGGACCTTAAAAAGACTGGTAGAGGACATTGGCAAAGCGTTTGAGACCGTGGAGCAGGAAGTGAAACGGTTGGGCGGCAAGGCGGTGGGGTAGGGTGGGGTGAAGCCCAGACCCCGTTATAAAAACGGGGTGACGAGTTTTG
>JBILKT010000063.1:0-8303 GCA_044376545.1 Alphaproteobacteria bacterium | reverse complement strand
TACCTGGCTCATATGTTAGCACACGAAATGACGCATGTTATACAATTGCGGGATATGACTTCTCTTGAAGTATGGAAAAATCAAGGTGTTACAGCACGATCTAGCCTAAGCATGGAATGCTACGCAGAACTGGCAAAACTACAGGTAAAAATGACTGGTGTTCTTAAACATTCAAACTGGCCGATCGAAAATAATCCTGTATCGCCAGATGTTGATAAAAAATACAGAGCGTTTTTCATTCAACAATGCAGAAATCTTACCCCACAAGGGATTCCTTCTACATATTATTTAAACGCAGTCGCTGCGACAAGTAAATTCTTTATAGCCGATTTTTACAAAAATTATCCCACTGCTGCTGTATGGTATAAAGGTGTAGAAAATCCTCAAGACGTTGTAGCCGCAGAAAGTGCGGATGGGCATTTCCCCCGCAAACATTATATGGAGCCAAATAACCCCGCACTTGCAATGACTTTTGAACAACGTGAAGATGGCTTTTGGATGTCATCGCGCTATATGGTCAACAATATGATTGAGAAACTCCAAGATAGAGAAATCCCACAGGAAGAAGATGCGAGTTTAGCGTTAGCATCGTTAATACAACAATATAATCAACACATATCGCACTAACTTATTTTTTAACTTCGCCTAACCTTCACCAACGTCACCTGATGCCGTTGCCGCCGCAAAATCTCAAAACGGAAATTAAAGAAGCTATACACCTGCCCCACATCGGGTAGCTGGCGGGCTTCATGCATAATCAGCCCTGCCAAGGTGGCAGCGGGATTTTCAGGCAGCCCCCAATCAAACTCGCGGTTCAAATCGCGGATGGTGACAGAGCCTTGCACCAAAAAACTGCCATCAGGATGGCGGCGCACGCCCGTTACAGGCAAATCCAGCTCATCAGAAATTTCTCCCACAATTTCTTCTAGGATGTCTTCTAGCGTCACAATCCCCATCAACGCCCCATATTCATCCACCACGAGGGCGAAATGCTCGCGTCGTTCGCGAAATTCTTGCAATTGATCCAGCAAATTCACGGTTTCAGGGATAAACCACGGCTCATTCGCAAGGCTGAGAATATCGAGTGTCTCAATATCAGGGGTTTGCCGCAAGGCGCGGAGCAACGGCTTAGCATGGAGCACGCCGACAACATTGCTGGGATCATCTTGCCACAGCGGAATACGCGTATAGGGGCTACTGAGTATCGCCTCAATCAACTCTTCCTTGGGCAGCTCAATATCCAGCATCACCGCTTTACGGCGATGGGTCATAATTTTTTCCACCGTCACTGCATCAAGATCAAGGATACTGCGGAGCATGGCGCGTTCTTTTTGCACATCATCGCGATCAGGGGTGTTGCCGTGGAGATCAATCGCCCCTAGCAACTCTTCATCCCCCAAATACCGCCCTAGCTCTGCCGATGTTTTGACACCAAACAGCCGTAATAATACCCGCGCAATTTTTTGGATTGTCCACGTGAGCGGCCAAGAAAGCCACAGCCAGCCGCGTACAAAATATGCCAATACCATCGCCACTTTATCCGCATGATTGAAGGCATATGTTTTCGGCAGAACTTCCGCAAAAATAATAATCGCTATTGTCATCACAGCAGTTGCATAAATCACCCCTGCCTCGCCAAAAAGACTCGTCAATACGGTTGTGGTAAGCACTGTTGCTAAAATATTGACAAGATTATTGCCCACCAACAAGGAACCGATGAGGCTTTCGCTGTCTTGGCGCAGGTGGTTCACTATCGCCGCTTTTTTACTCCCCTGCTTTTCTGCATGATGCATTTTAGCACGCGAAGCAGCTGTTAAGGCTGTTTCTGCAATAGAAAACAACGCGGAAATCCCCAAGAGAAGGATAATAGAAAGGAAGCCGAGAATTTCATTGTGCATGTTCATAATGGCAATTTTATACGTCAATAAACTTATTTAATACGCTGATAATTCTTGCATCTTCTAGTGTTTTATCGAGATACGCTGCCCCGATGCCCTTGGCGAGGATAAACGTTTTCTTTTGATCCGCCACTTTTTTATCAAGTGCCATGAGGTCAAGCAATGCTGCTGCTTGCCATTTAAAATCCGCTAAAGCGGGGAGTGTTACCGCATAGCCTAACGCTTGCTGATGTTTTTTGAGTCGTTCTAGGTCTTGTGGCGGGCAATGCCCTAAATCCACAGATAACTGGAATGCCATGAGACAACCCATTGCCACTGCTTCGCCATGTAGCACCGCGTCACTATACCCTACGGCTGCTTCTAGGGCATGCCCGAATGTATGTCCTAAATTAAGAAGCGCACGTAAACCACTGGTTTCTTTTTCATCTGCTGCCACAATTGTGGCTTTTGCACGGCAACTGGTGGCGATAGCATGGTGCACCGCTGTTGCTTCTAGGGCACAGACGGCTGCGCCATTTTGCTCCAACCATGCAAAGAAAGGCGCATCATTAATCAAGCCATACTTCAGTATTTCTGCATAGCCTGCTAATATTTGACGTTTTTCTAAGGTTTTTAACACCGTCGGATCAATCAACACAAGGCTGGGTTGATAAAATGCCCCCACCAAATTTTTCCCCTGTGGCATGTTAATGGCGGTTTTGCCGCCTACTGAGCTATCCACCTGTGCCAACAATGTTGTGGGGATTTGAATATAGGGGATGCCGCGCAGAATAAGGCTGGCGGCAAGCCCGGTGATATCGCCAATCACCCCGCCACCCAAGGCGATGAGAAAGCAATTTCTGTCTATTTTAAAATCAAGTAACTTCTCACAAATATACTGTAGGCTACTGAAATTTTTACTTTTATCACCTGAATTGATGGTGATTAAGGTTGTTGTATACCCTGCTGTTTGCAGCTGCGCCGTAATTCCTGCCGCATATAGCGGCGCAACCGTTACATCGCTCACGATAACACAGCGTTTCGCTGTTAAGACCGCCTGCAAAGGCGTGACAATATCCTGCAATAGCCCTGCGGCAATCTGAATGTCGTATGCGTGATGCGCGAGGGAAACAGGGATGGTTTCTATGAGCTTATTCATATAAGGGTCTCTTGTAATGCTACTTCAACAAGCAGGACAGCTTTTTTTAACCCCATGCGCTGATCAAACATAACCGTAACATCCGCCTGTGCGTAGAGGGGCTCTCGCTCAGCTAACAGGGTAGCGATTCTCTCGCGAAGGGTGCCGTTCCCCGTGTGCAACAAAGGACGGTGCGCCGCTTTTTTCTCTAATCGCCGAAACAGTATCTCTGGTGTTACTTTTAAAAATATGGATATAGTATTGTTTTTCAATAATTTTCTATTGCGTTCTGGGATAAAAGCACCGCCCCCTAATGCAATGATACAACGACCGCTCTGCACTGCTTTTTTTAAGACATGGTGCTCCGCATCCCGAAAAAATGCCTCTCCTTCTGTGGCAAAAATATCAGCAACGGTTTTGCCGTGCTGTTGCTCAATCATCGCATCGGTATCAAAAAAAGGCACACCCCACGTTTTTGCCAAGGCGTTTCCCAAGGTTGTCTTGCCGCTGCCCATCATGCCGACGATCACTATTGGTTTTTGAGGTATTTGCATAATTCTCTATACCGCTCGCACCTGAAAATTTGCAAAAGAATTTTGCGAGCGGTAAAGCCCGCGCGGCGCTTGAGCGAAACGTTGCGCATTCTTTATGTGCAACAGATATAAAGAACAGGACTTACTCGAAAAAAAATTGCGCTTTGCCTTTGCCTGCGATACACAGAATGGGCATTCTACACAACCCTCTCATAAAAATCATTCATGAAAAAACTCTTCCTCGTTCTCCTTGTCCTTTCCGTTGTATTATTTGGATTTTTTGCTGGCTTTGTCATGAAAGTGCAGCCAGAAAACAAGGTCATTTCTGTTGATGTGCCGATAGGCGAAACGTTGAAGACACAAAATGCACCAAAACCTGTGTTGCCTGTGGCACAACCGACCGCACAGCCCGTTCTTGCCCCCTTGGGTGACGCTAAAACCCCTCTTGCAGCCCCGAATGAATAAGCATTCTCTCTCTTATACAACTTTTCTTTCTGCACTGCTTGTTGCGTGTAGTAGTCCTGCTCCACCGCCGCCTCCTGTTCCTAACAACGCAGAAGCCGCGCAAACGGATGCTGTTTTGCCACCAACGCGTCCCGTCTTAACCACGAACGCCCTAAAGCCCGTTAATATCAACGATAGCGGTATTGGTGCGCCGCAACGACTGTGGGATAATACCACGCAAGAAGCGCTGCAAACTTTGTTGGGCGATATCAGCAACGGCTATATTTCGCCTGCCACACAACGGATTCTTGCGCGTGTTTTGCAAACGGCGGCAGAAGCTCCTGCTCGCAATGCGCCTTCTGCGGATGCAGCGACTTTCCTCGATTTGCGCCTGCAAACACTCGCAACCACAGGCAACGCAACCACCGCGCAAAACTTGCTCAACACCATTCCCCAAAAGGACTATACGCCGAGTTTGTGGAAAATGGCGGTTGCCTTGCCGCTGCTTGAAGGTAAAGTGCAGCAAGCCTGTGCGCTGCATCAAACAGCGTTAGAAAAAGACCCTGATAACACTAGTGCCGCAAAAATGATCTTTTTTTGCCAGCTTGCAGCAGGGGATAGAGCGGCCGCCGAACTCACCTTAGGCGTTTTACGCGAACAAGCAAACCGCTCTAAAACCACTGATACGTTCATTGAGCTCGCCACTTTTGGCTTAGAGCAAAGCACGCAAGCCCCCACGCTTGAAACACCCACGCTCCTGCAAATTGCCTTGTTATCCATCATTCAGAAAGATGTTCCGCTGACGGTGCGCGCTACGATGAATCCTAGCCTTTTTCCACGTCTTGCCACTCTGCCATTTTTATGGAGTGGCACAAAGATTGCGGCAGCTGAACAGGGGGTAAGTCGTGGTACGCTTGATGTTGCAACACTCACGCATCTGTATCGATCAGAAAAATTTAACGAAAATGAATGGGGGGCACTGGATGATGCCCAAGCGTTAGGCAAAATCGCGATGGATGATCCGCTTCCTGCGGGGCGCGAAAATGCCCTATTATGGCAAAAAATCCAACGCACAAAAGCGTTAGAAGAAAAATTGCAATTGCTCAAGAAACTTGTGCCGCTTAACGCGGAGAATCGCACGATGGTTGCCTTTGCAAAGGTTTTTTATCCCCTTTTACAAGAAACCCCCATCAGCAAACAATTTATGAGCTATGCTCTGACAGTTGTCCCGTTGCTGGTCTTAGCGGGCGATGAAGACCGTGCGGGTGTATGGTTTAACTTCCTAGAGATTGAAGCACGCGGCAATAATACGTCTGCCATTGATGTGCTGGCAACACTATGGCCATACTATGCACTACAACGGCATTACGCGCTTGATGGCACAACGCCGCTTAATGTGCTTCTCTTTAACGGCTGGCAGCAAAAAAATAAGCTGTATGGTCATAGTGTGACAGCTTATTTCACTGCGCTGGGAAAAAAGCTCCCTGCCGCAGAACTTCCTATATCTGCTGCAACGCGCTCTGATCTTGATACAGACACGGATAAGCATGCTATCGATATGCTGCATACGAACCTTTTGCAGGCACTTGGCAATGGCGATAAAGGCAAAAGCCTATTGCTTGCGTTGCGCCTAACGCAACTGTGTGCGGGGGAATATGACAATGCCGCCATGCGCGATGCGTTCCGCACCTTGATAAAATATGGCTATGATACTGATGCCAAGGCGATTGTTTATGAAATGCTAGCGTTGGAGTAGCGGAGCTGCGTCGCGTTATCTCCCTGCCGAATAGTAGTCCTAAACAATTAATAATATTGTGATATTTTTGGCAGACGGCAACAACAAAGTCCGTCGCCCCGTTTTTATAACGGGGTCTGGTAAAAAAGAAGAGCCAGACCCCCCGTGACAAGCACGGGGCGACGATTTCTGCTTTATCATTACATCTAAAACCCAACCATCTGCCGTGGGTCAAAGCGAATGGTGAACGTTTTCCACTCATGGTATTTATTCAGAGGAAGCGCGAGCGGGTTACATTGCGGGCTGTAAATAGCACGGAGCGCACTTTCTGCCGCCACATCACCATAGCGTCCCGCTGCCTGTTTAATCACTTCTGCGTCTTTCACGGTGCGATCGGCATTCATGCTGAGGCGTAGCGTTACAATCAAGCTCTCAGGGTCTGGTGCGCCTGCTGGCACATTCCAGCATTGTGCCAATTGTTGCCGCAACAAATCCATTTCGCTTGCGGAAATTTTATCGCTGATGCTTTCGCTGTTGCTGGAGGGCGACGCAGGGGCATCAACAACCTCATCTGCCTGTTCTGCTTGCTCAGAAGGCTTAATGCTTTTCAAGATGCTATTCGCAAAGTCATCCTTACTTTCTTTCACAGGGGCCTTGGCAGGCTTCGTTGGCTTATGCGCCGCAGGTTTCGGCTCTACTTTTTTAGCGGGTTTCTCGACCTTTTTTTCTTCAACTTTTTTAGGTTCGGGCTTTGGCTCAGGTTTAGGCTCAACCTTCTTTGGCTCGGGCTTTTTAGGTTCTGGCTTTTTCGGCTCAGGTTTCTTGGGTTCTGGTTTTGGTTCAGGCTTCGGCGTTGGTTTTGGCTCTGGCTTCGGCTCAACTTTTTTAGGCTCAGGTTTAGGTTCTGGTTTGGGTTCTTGCTTAGGTGGCTCTGGCTTTTCCACAGGTTTTGGTGGAGCGGCTGCCTCTGGTTGGGGTTTTGGCGCGGTTTTTGGCGGGGTGGGTTGTTCTGTTTCAGGCTTACGTTGTATTTTTTTCTTTGGGGCGTTGCTGATGTCGCTGATATTGGCGATAGAGACGACCATCGGTTGCTCTACTACAGGTAAGGGGCGATTTATCAGTGGCAGACCAAAGATCGCCAACGCGATAATCACCGCGTGCAGGATAAACGAGAGGGTAAAATCCTTCTGCATAGCGCTCTATACGTTTATAAGTTGGGATTCTGGCTGATGAGGGAAACCTTGTTAAACCCTGCTTGATTCACCAGCCCCATGACGTGCATCATATCGCCATAGGTGACGGATTTATCGCCACGGATATAAATAACCGTGTCTTTTTTCTCGCCAATAATCACGGTGAGGCGACTGCCTAAGTCTTTTCCTGCCAGCTTGGTTTCTTGCAAGAAAATTTCCCCCTTCTCATTCACAGAAACTACAAGAGGTTCTTCTGTGTTCGAGATGGTTTGCGCGGCGGACTCTGGCAAATTCACGGGCACGCCTGCCGTCATCATGGGCGCTGCTACCATGAACACAATCAGTAACACCAGCATCACGTCAACCATCGGCGTGACGTTGATTTCACTCATGGCAGCATGACGCTTTCTGCGCCGTCCGCCTTTTTTTGAGATACCTGCACCCATTGTTTGCGCTCCTAGTGGGTTTCAAGACGACGGGCAAGAATAGCGGACAATTCATCGGAGAATGTCTCCATTTGTCCAGCAAAACGGTCAATATCATTGGAAAATTTGTTGTATGCCAGTACAGCAGGAATCGCCGCCACCAGCCCTAATGCTGTGGCAAACAATGCCTCAGCAATCCCCGGGGCGACCACGGCGAGTGAGGTATTTTTTGACGCTGCAATCCCCGCAAAGCTGTTCATAATGCCCCATACCGTGCCAAACAGCCCGACGAACGGAGAGATTGAACCAACGGAGGCAAGAAACGGTATAGATCGCTCGATAAACTCAAGCTCACGCGTCATGGTAACGCGCATCACGCGGTCAATGCGTTGCTGCAGATTATCTTTCATGCCATCATCGCTGCCCTCAAGGCGGTGGGAGGAGTGATCCCATTCGCGCATGGCGGCGCAAAAAATAGCAGCTTTGGGGTCTTTGGGTTGTTGCCCAATTTTCAAATACAAATCATCGATAGAGCCTGTTGACCAAAACGCATCTTCAAATTTTTCCGAGCGCTTGATGATGCCGCGCAGCAAAGACACTTTATTAAAAATGATTGTCCAGCTCCAGATAGATGCTGCAACCAACATCAACATGACAGATTTGACAACAATATCTGCCTGCAAAAATAGCCCTGTAATTGATAAGTGGGCTGCATGGGCAGCGACAGATCCAGCAAGTTCGGCGGCTTGAACGGGTTCCATAGATGAAGAGTGCTCCTGAGTTTCTTATTTTTGGTGGTGCTGCAGGCGTAATGATACAGTGTGAAATCGTCACCCCGCTACCTCGACTAAAAGGAGAGGAAGTGCGGGGTCTGAAAAGACTTACATCGATACAACTGTCACCCCGTTTTTATAACGGGGTCTGGCTTTTCTTTGTTTACCAGACCCCGCTACCCCGA
>JBILKT010000062.1:0-8369 GCA_044376545.1 Alphaproteobacteria bacterium | reverse complement strand
AAATTACTCAAAAGCCGCATTTACCTTATGTAAACTTACGTTTTTTCGTAATTTTCTGCCTTGAAATCATCAAAAAATCCTTCACCTGCGTAAGTCCTGGATGTGTCTATATGCAAATAATAAGAATAAAAAATCATGATTGCGCTTCTCCTGAAAATCTCTGCAGTATTTCCTTTTCTTGTGATGGCAACAACCCTATTTTTGCTGTGGTTGCGCCCGTTTCGTTATGCCCAGAATAGTCGTTTTCGGGTGCAAATGCCTGTGGTTGTTGAAGAACCTCCTATTCAAAAAATGTATCAATGCGCTAGCTGTGGGATTTATAGCACCGCGCCTTGTGGCGACTCATGTTCATGCAGTAAAAGTTAGCGCGTGTGATGGTGGGCGCGGCGCAACATCTTTGATGTTGAAACAAGCCGTGCACCAATGCTATCAACAACAAAAGCCGTTATGAGAGGCTTGTTTGCTGACGAAACGTCAGCCGCGCCGCGCCCGCCGTAAGCACCGCCTCATCGATTAAATAGTCCCGCCGCACCAATCCTAACGCCACATCGGCAGTTGTTGAGCACAGGGTTCCTGCTTCCGCATCGCCTACCAACAGTGGCGTGCCTGCATCAGGCATAATGCCTGTCGTCAACCATAATGGGACAAGGCGTTTTTTAAGTAACGCCCGATATTTTGTGCGTGCTGTCAATTCTTGACCCATGTAACAGCCCTTTTGCCAATCGATCCCATGGAATTGATCAATATTGTTCTCAAGTAACAAGGCATGCTCAGGGGGCATGTCACGGCTGCCGTCAGGAACACCGAGGGTTATTCGTAAACGGTCATATGTTGCTATATCTCCCAGATCGGAGAAATGCCCCTCTTCCGCAATCACCACCCCCCCCAGTGCTGGATGCTTGGGGTTGGGCAATACGCCTTGCATCCAATCTCCACTCCCAAACACCGCATAGAGAGATAATTGCGGGCAATGCTCTAGGGTGATTTTGCTCCGTAGTTTATATTTTTGTAAGCATGTCCGCAGGTCTTCCGCCCGTGCTGCTTCAGGCGTGAGCAACAAGCTATTCTCAGTGGAGATAAGATAAAAATCATGGAGAAATTTACCCTGTGGCGTTAGAAAACAGGTATAAATGGCTGCACCCGTTTCTGTTTTTCGTACATCATTGCTTACCAACCCTTGCAAGAAGGCAATTCTGTCCTCTCCGCTTATACGTATAATAGAACGATTAGGAATTTTGACAAACTGCACTGACTATCTCTTGCCTCGCTTTTGAAATATGGGCATAACGTGCCATCATGCAACAGCAAAAGCGTATTTTATTTATTACCAGTACCCGCCTTGGCGATGCGGTGCTGACCACGGGAATTTTGCAAGCACTCTTAGAACAACATCCTGATGCCCTGTTTACCATTGCCTGTGGCAAGCCCCCCGCTGATTTATTCAGCCCTTTCCCGCGTTTAGAACGCCTTCTGATTATTGAGAAAAAGTCCTATTCGCGTCATTGGTGGGAGCTATGGAAAAATGTTATCGGCACAAAATGGCACACTGTTGTTGATTTACGCAGCTCAACCATTGCCCATATACTATGGGCTAAGCATCGCTTCATTTTCAAAGCACATCGCGAAGAAATTCATAAAGTAGAGCAGTTCGGGGCACTATTGAAACTCACATCGCCAGCATCCCCAACGTTGTGGCTTACGGACGACCATCGCAAGGCCGCCGCTACCCTCATTCCAGATAAACCCGTCATCGCCCTTGGTGCAACTGCCAACTGGATTGGGAAACAATGGCCATGGGAGCGTTTTTTAGCGTTGATGCTCAACCTTACCGCCGCCGATGGCCTGCTGCCCCACGCCAAAATTGCACTTTTTGCCGCCCCTAATGAACGGGAAAGTATTGTCCCGCTAATCAACGGCATTCCAAAAACCCAATGCATTGACCTTATTGGAAAAATTGATCTGCCAACACTTGCTGCCTGTGTGGAGCGTTGCACCCTTTATATCGGCAATGATTCGGGATTAATGCATCTTGCTGCCGCCATTGGCACGCCGACGTTAGGGCTGTTTGGTCCCAGTAAAACAACTCTTTATGCCCCTTGGGGCACACACACTGTCTTTGTTCGCACCCCTGAAAGCTTCGAAGAACTTACCAGCTTTGCAGGCTATGATCACAAAACAGTCGGCACACTCATGAATACACTGACAGTTGAATCTGTTGCAAAAGAAGCGAAGAAGCTTTTTAGTAAAAACCTGTAACTCCCTTAGTACCTCTTCCAGTATATAAAGTTACTTTTGTGGAAGAGGTACTCGCCTTTATTTGATTCGTCCCTGCTCCACGGATAACATAATATTATCTCGTGGACAGTGTACTAGGGAGTTACGATATTGTAGCAATACCATTTTCGGCCTATTATAAAACAACGAGCAACGCGGACAAATCTATACCATGTCTGAAGAAACCGACGACTCTCAGAAAACCGAAGACCCCACCCAGCGAAGGCTTGAGCAAGCGCGGGAGAAGGGTCAAGTTGTTAGCTCTAAAGAGGTGTCAAGTTGGATGATGCTGTTTGCGGCAGCACTTGCTATTTACATGCTCGCGCCCCATATGGGGCAAGATTTTTTAGAAACATTGAAACCGTTTATTGCCAATCCCCATGATATTTCTCTTGATGAAGCTTCCTTACAAAACGTGCTGTTTAAGCTGTTTTTGGAAACAGCGCTGGCAATGGCATTTTTTGCTTTATTGATGATTGTTGCCGCACTGGCTGGACACGGAATGCAGTCAGGCATCCTTTTTTCTAGTAGTAATATTCAACCAAAATTTGAGCGTGTTTCCTTATTCAAGGGCATAAAACGCTTGTTTTCCATGAAATCGGTTGTGGAATTTGTGAAGGGGCTTCTCAAACTCGCCATTGTTGGCGGGGTTTTGTATACACTGTTAAAACCCGTTATTATGCAAAGTCCCTTAATGATAGATAATGATGCAGGGTTAATGGGCGGGCGCATCCAGAAAATTGTAATGCAAATGCTCTCAACGGTTTTGGCGGTGCTTTTTATGATTGCCGCACTTGACTATTTGTATCAAAAGCTTTCGTTCGTGAAATCCATGCGTATGAGCAAACAGGAAATAAAAGACGAATATAAGCAAACAGAAGGGGATCCTGTTATCAAAAGCAAACTCAGGCAGTTGCGCCAACAACGCTTGAAAAAACGGATGATGGCAGCTGTTCCCGATGCCTCCGTCATTATCACCAACCCCACCCACTATTCTATCGCATTGAAGTATGACGAAAAATCTGTTGGTGCACCGATAGTGCTGGCAAAAGGAATGGATTTTATTGCGCTCAAAATTCGAGAAGTCGCGAAAAAACACAATATTCCGATTGTGGAAAACCCCCCGCTTGCCCGGGCGTTATATGCCAGTTGCGAAATAGATGAGGAAATTTCTTTTGAGCATTACAAAGCCGTTGCACAAGTGATTAGCTATATCATGAAACTCAAAAAGAAAAAATAATTTATGCGTCTCACCCGTCTTGCTAATCAAATTGCTTTGTTTACAGTTTTTTTCCTGCTCGCCTCTTCTTTTTTGGGGTTCGGGGGATTCGCATTGTGGCAAGTATTTATTGTGCGGTTGTATAACACAACAACATATGGCGCGATTGTATTATTTTTTCTCTCCGGTGCTTTATTTTGGATGACGACAAAAGACGCCATAGCAGCACAAATCGGTGTTGGTATTAAGCTAGCGCAACGCTTCAACAAAAAAGATGAAGCCTATCAGGAAGCCTTAAACACACAGGCATTGTATCGCCATTACTTTCATGCCGCACCCATTGGTATTATTGCGCTTGATGCCGCATATGCCATTGAGATTTGCAATCCTTTATTTTGCACGTTAGTGGAAAAAACATCGGCAGCGTGTCTCAAAAAACCATTGCACGATGTGATTCATAAAAAAGATCAGGAAAAGCTTAGAACAGCTATTTACGGCGTTGAGCAAGAATTAGTTCCTGCTTTTGTTGAAATACAACTTGCGACACGTAAAGAAAAAACAGCAGCAGTGTATATTGGTGTGGTGGAAAACACCCAAAAAAAAGAAGATGTGCGTCTTGTGCTCCATTTTATCGATATTTCTGCGCGGAAAGACTTAGAAAAACAGTTTGTGCAATCACAAAAAATGCAAGCCGTAGGACAACTAGCAGGGGGAATTGCGCACGATTTCAATAATTTGCTAACCGCTATTATGGGCTTTTGCGATTTGTTGTTGCAACGGCACACGGTTGGAGATCCTTCATTTGCAGATATTAACCACATTCAACAAAATGCAACCCGTGCCGCAGGCTTAGTACGGCAATTGCTGGCCTTTTCGCGTCAACAGAAATTGACACCCAAGGTGCTGAATGTAACAGATACTCTTGCAGAATTGGGGCATTTATTGCGGCGGTTGTTGGGCGAAAGTGTCACTCTTGATGTGCAGCATAGCCGTGATTTATGGCTGGTAAAGGTCGATCAAACACAATTAGAACAGGTGATTATTAATTTGGCGGTGAATGCGCGCGATGCTATGGAAGGAGGTGGCACGCTGAATATTGCCACTGCAAACCTCGTTTTGGATGCGCCGCAACGTCTGGGCACAGAAGAAATGCTTGTGGGTGAATATGTGCTCATTCGCGTGACAGACACAGGCTGTGGCATTCCCGCAGATATTATTGAGCGGATTTTTGACCCGTTCTTTTCCACTAAAGATGTAGGGGCAGGAACGGGATTAGGGCTTGCCACCGTTTACGGTATTATGAAACAAACGGGCGGCTATGTTGGTGTTGATAGTGTTGTAGGGCGTGGCACGTCGTTTAGCCTCTATCTTCCACGCCATACGGGAGTGGAAGATAAGAAATTCCCTAAGGATGCGGGCGATTTTGCCGACTTAACAGGGAGTGGCGTGATCCTCCTTGTAGAAGATGAAGATCCTGTGCGATTGTTCGGTGCTCGGGCGTTGCGTAATAAAGGATACGAAGTTATTGAGGCGCGTAGCGGCGAAGCCGCGTTAGAGATTTTGAATGCAGAGTCTCGCGATATTGATTTGCTGATTACCGACATGATGATGCCTGTGATTGATGGCCCTACACTGATTCGCATTATTCGGGAAAAAATGCCAACCCTACGGGTAGTGTGCATTTCTGGATATGCTGAAGAAAGTATGCGGAAACGCCTTGAAGACCAAAATAACATTGCTTTCTTAGCGAAGCCCTTTAGTTTGAAACAGCTGGCTAGCATGGTGAAGCAAGTGTTAGGCTCTATTGACCATTAAACTGGCGATGCTTTTTTCAGAAAAGCAGGCCAAGAGAATGCCAGTAGCAGCGGCTGCAAGATTTGCGCGGGATATACCCATGGCAACTGAAGGAGTTGCGATGGTTTCGCTCAAATGCTATTTCTGCTCTCTGGCTAACAACTGCTGTTTCACTGTAACGCCCCATCGATAGCCCGATATACCGCCGTTTTTATTGAGCACGCGATGACAGGGAATCAACAACGCAATTGGATTTGCTTTGCAGGCCGCCGCAACGGCTCGAAAGGCTTTGGGTTTGCCAATTTGTTGAGCAATGTCTGTGTAACTGGCGGTTCTCCCTCTGGGAATGGCCCGAAGCGCTTGCCAAACACGCTGTTGAAAGGGCGTTCCTTGAGGTTGAATAGGGAGGGACAAAAGGGCATCGAAAAGACTGTGTTGGAACTTCTCTAGCAACGGGTTTTTATCGGCTTTTTGCGCGTTCAGGCACGTAAATCTGTCGTCAAGGCGATATCCATCACCGATACATGCATAGACAATCGCTGTATCGCTCGCAACCGCTGTAATATCGCCAACGACTGAGGGAAATGTTGTGTAATAATGCGCGTGCATAATAGCATGTCCTTTTGCGTCTTTATGCTTGATTCTCTTGCACTTTCTTGCTCTTTAGGCAACATGAAAAAACACTGGAAACGTTGGCGCAAAAAATTTCTCCGCAGTCGATTTGTGACAACGCTGGCGGTGTGGATTTTGGTTGCGAACATCTGGCTGGTGCGCAAAACAACAAAATGGCAGTATATTGGTGAGGAAGAAGTGTGTCGTCTGATTAACGATAATCAGCCATTTCTGGGATGCTTCTGGCATGGCCGGTTGATGTTGATGCCACAAGCATGGATTAACATAAAGCTCCCCAATCGCCCCCGTTTTTTTATGTTGAACTCACGACATTTTGATGGGCAGCTGATTGGGCGCGTCACAAGGGTATTTGGGATTGATCAACATGTTGGTTCGACAAATCACAAAGGCTTAAGCGCCTTTCGCGGCTTGTTGCGGTTACTGAAAAACGGGCATTGTGTGGGCATGACTCCTGATGGCCCGAGAGGCCCTGCCTTTAAGGTTGTCACTACCGGCGGTGCAACACTCGCCATGACCGCAAAAGCACCGATTGTGCCCATTGCGGTGGGCACATCCCGTCGTCATCAGCTGGACACATGGGATAAGTTCTTGTTGTCATGGCCTTTTGGTAGGGGCGTTGTGGTGTGGGGTGATCCCATTTGGCCGAAGGAAGAGGAAACAGCGGAAGCATTATCAGAGCGGATGCGGCTGGGGCTGGATGCCGCTAGTGATTTGGCGGATAGCATGACGGGGCGGTTAAGCCCACGTGCAGGATGATAATTTATGCTGTTAAGCCTTTACAGAAATAGTATCCCCCTCACCACCCCGCTGCTAAAATATTATCTGCAAAAGCGCGTAAGGCGTGGCAAAGAAGATGTGACGCGACTTAAAGAGCGCTATGGCATCGCAAGTATGCCGCGTCCTTTAGGGAAATTGCTGTGGTGTCATGGGGCGAGCGTGGGAGAATCCCTGTCTATCCAGCCACTGATTAAGCAATTTCTCGCAACGCACTCTGATTGGCAAGTTTTGGTGACAACAGGTACAGTAACCTCTGCAAAACTCATGGCGGAACGCTTGCCTGAACGGGCGTTTCATCAATTTATTCCGTTAGATAACCCGCCGTGGGTGTCCCGATTTCTGCAGCATTGGCGGCCTGATGCTTGTTTATGGCTGGAATCAGAGCTTTGGCCAAACATCCTCCAACAAACGGCGGCGTTAAAAATTCCGTTGTTGTTGGTGAATGGGCGATTGTCGGCAAAATCGTTTGCAACATGGCAGAAATACTCGCGTACAGCTGCAAAAATCTTAAAGAATTTCACCGAAATTTTGACGCAAAGCGAGACGTATAAAACTCGTTTTTCAAGCCTCACCCGCATTCCCGTCTCGTACACAGGCAACTTGAAATATGATGCACCGCCGCTCCCTTATGAGTCTGAAACGCTTCTGGAACTGCAAAAAAATATCGGACAACGCCCCGTGTGGCTCGCGTCCAGCACGCATCCGCATGAAGAACAGTATTGTATCACTGCACATCAAGCACTTGTCAAAAAATTCCCTGATTTGTTGACAATTATTGTGCCGCGTCACCCGCATCGGGGAGAGGAGATTGCAGCCCTCATTCCTCCACCATGCATCGTTGCCTTGAGAAGCAAGCAAGACGCTCTTACCAAGGACACCGCTTTTTATATTGCGGACACCATGGGAGAATTGGGACTGTTCTATCGCCTTGCAGAGATTGTTTTTATAGGTGGCTCTCTCATTCCCCATGGCGGACAAAACATGCTGGAGCCCGCCTTATTGCACTCGGCTATTATTTTCGGGCAACATACGTTTAATTTTGCGCCGATTGTGGACGAATTGCTAGAAGCCGATGCCGCCATAGAGCTGCACAATTCCGCTGATCTTGCCGCGACTCTACAACGATTATTAGAAAATTCTCAGGAACGAGAGCATCTGATCAAAGTTGCATACCAAATTGCCACAGCACAACAAGGCGCAACAACAAGAGTGCTGAAGCTGCTGGACGGGTATCTTGGAAAAAGCTAAAGCATGCTTATGGGCATCTCTAAAAACCTCTTTTCTAGGGCGATTGGCGTCGTCAGTTCGATGCTCGGAAGCCGCACGTACCATTTTGTACGCTTACGTTTCCTCGCATCGCTCTTTCTAGCCACTCATCCCGATAAAAGGGTTTTTAGAAGCGCCCTTATGAAAGCACCTGACTTCTGGAAAACCAATAATTGGAAAGCAACAGCCATGTCGCCCTTAAGTGCCCTGTTTAAGCTCGGTACAAAAATTCGTGAAAGCAACGCAACGCCTAAGAATGCAGGGAAACCAGTCATTTGCGTGGGAAATTTGGTTGCGGGCGGCACGGGAAAAACCCCTGTAAGCCTTGCGTTGGCGGATATTTTCTTGGCACAAAAAAAAACCGTTCATTTTCTGTGCAAAGGTTATAAAGGAAAAATTACGGAAC
>JBILKT010000223.1:0-2515 GCA_044376545.1 Alphaproteobacteria bacterium | reverse complement strand
ATTCCCCGCCAAACAAGCCCTTTACCAAATCCGCCAACAAAGGTGCGCCCACCGTGGTTGCCAAATTCTGCCCATCAATCCCGCCTTTACGCACCACGCTCGTGCCTGCTTGTGCCAGCGCACGCGCAAAAAGCCCTTCTAATCCGCCTTCAGCGTTGCCCGCAGTGCTCAAGCTTCGTAGTTGCTTGGTTAAAATTCTTTCCAAGGATTTCCCCAAATCATCCTCAAACGATTTTTTCAACGTTTTGGTTTTTTCCAACGTTGTCCGATTAAAATCTTCTAACAATTTTTGTTGTAAAGCGTTTAGACGCAACTGCGCCTCGCGCTCTTGCTCTGCAAGTGTCGCCATATCGTTCTCCCTCGATGTCTGTGCTGATAGAATCACGCTACTACAAGTTGCGCCATCTTGTCAAGAGGGGTAGGGTAATAAAATTACAAAACGTTATTTTTTAGCGCGGTCAATAGACTCTTGAATAATCTTCTCAGCGGTCGCGGCATCACCCCAACCTTGGATTTTTACCCACTTGCCCGATTCTAAATCTTTGTAATGCTCAAAAAAATGTTCGATTTGCTTAATCAGAATTTCTGGTAAATCGGCGCAAGATTGCACTTTATCAAAGTACGGCGATGTTTTTGATACAGGCACAGCAATAACTTTTTCATCCTGCCCTTTTTCATCGGCCATTTTCAGCACGCCAATCGGACGCGCCCGAATCACCGCGCCATGCACCACAGGCACAGGGGTTACAACCAACACATCCACAGGGTCGCCATCTTCGCCCAACGTATTTGGCATAAAGCCATAGTTAGCAGGATAATTCATGGCAGTGCCGAGGAAACGGTCAACGAACAACGCGCCAGAATCCTTGTCCACCTCATACTTAATCGTCCCGCTACCTTGGGGGATTTCAATCACCACGTTAATATCTTTGGGGGGATTTTTGCCAATGCTGATTGCGTCTAATTTCATGGATTTCGGGTTTCGGGTTTAGAGTTTCGGGAATGGTTAAGTTTTCTGTACTATCCGCAACCCGATACCCGAAACCCGAAACCCTGTCAACCCTATACACGCCTATCAAACGTACTCTGAATTAGTACATCATGAATCACGCCCTTGCCCACAATCCCTGTGCCCACCAATTTTAAGCGTTCTTTTACAAAACGTGCATTCGAGATGTCGGGTAAATTCGGCAAAGAACTCACCGCATGCAGATAGCTAAAAAATGCGTCACTCAGCTGCGGCAGATAATCCTTGATGGTTTGCTCGGCTTTTTCATCGCCTACCTCAAGGGTAATGGCCGCAGAATAGAGCCGTATCACCGTGCCATGGCGAATAACCGAGACGTTAATCGCTGGAATTTTTACATATTTATAAACAGGGGGAAGGGGTTTCGGTTTTTCCGCCTCGGCAACCTCCTTGGGTTTCTCTCCCACAGCCGCCTCTTTTTTGCCCATAAAATGCGTATAGCCAAAGAAGCCACCGCCGCCCAGCACACCTAACAGCACCACAATGATAATCAGCTTTTTCATAATTCTTTAAAAATGAGAATATCCTGTCGTCGCAGGCAAGGGCAGAATATTTCCCTCTTTTCCCCGCAAAGTCACACCTCTACCCTTTTGACAGTAGCCCACATTTGTTAACGTTACATGAAAATTTTCAACTTTTTGGATAAATTCCGCCGCCCGATGCACGGAAATCGTGCACACCAACTCGTAATCGTCGCCGCCTGTTATTGCCTGTTCCCATGGCATCTCTGCCACGGGTAAACGCGCTGTTTCCAAGACAATTTCCACCCCTGAGGCATTGGCAATATGCCCCACATCGGCGAGAAGCCCATCGGAAATATCCGCCGCCGCTGTGGCATAGTCGGCGATGAGCGCACTCAACGCCACACGTGGTTCTGGCAACAGATACGCCCGCTGCAATGGACTGTTGAGGTCAATGACAGGATTTTCTTTAAGGGCTTGCAGCCCTAACACTGCTCGCCCCAGCGTACCTGTCACAAACACAACGTCTCCCGCTTGTGCCCCTGAACGAAGGATTGTGCGTGGTGCAAGCCCAAAAGCGGTAATGGTTATTGTGAGTGAATGTTCACTCATTGTCGTATCGCCCCCACATAACGCAATGCCATACTGCGCTTGGTCGGCAGCAAGCCCTTTGCAGAATGCGCTAAGAAAACCTTCTATCCCTGTATTTTTACTGGACTCCTGCCTACGCAGGAAATTCGAGTCGTCTGTGCAAACACTCTCCATATCCCCTGCGCAGGCAGGGGTCCAGTTTTCTAAATGCCGTGGGAGCGAGAGATTCAACGTATAGGCAAACGGTGTTGCGCCCATCGCTGCCAAATCAGAAAGATTCACCCGCAATGCCTTTTGCGCCAGCAGTTCTGGTGGCTCTGTCCCTAAAAAATGAACGCCTTCATTGAGTGTATCGGTGGTAACAACCAACTGCTTGCCATCCACAACCCCCAGTACCGCGCCATCATTCAGCAATCCTGCCGCCCCGCTGAAGCTT
>JBILKT010000061.1:0-8407 GCA_044376545.1 Alphaproteobacteria bacterium | reverse complement strand
ATAGCGGGATATACTGGGGTATTTTCCCTATTTTGGGGTGATTTTGCAGCCAAAAAGATCGGTTTTAAACTCATGCGTTAGTTTCGGGACAAGCTCTAAAAACCCTTTTATCGGGATGAGTGGCTAGGAAAGGCAATGCGAGGAAACGTAAGCGTACATAAGGGTACGTGCGGCTTCCGAGCATTGGCTTGACAACGCCAATCGCCCTAGAAAAGAGGTTTTTAGAACTGCCCCCTAGAATAACTCAATATCGCCAGCAGGGGGCCTTACAACAAGTCTTTCGCGGAAACGCTGTTCTTCTGCCACCACCTGCATATCGGACTGACGATTGAGTTTTCGCACCATCACTTTGCCTGTTTGCGTATAATAATGCACTTTTCGCGGCAGATTGCCTTCAAGGTCTTCACTGGTAATTTTCAATCCCTCTTTACGCAGGAATTCCCGAATAGACGCGGCATTCTTTGAGCCAATATGGGCAGAGTTATTAATCACATTCCCCCCGCCAAACACTTTAATTTCAAGACGTTCTTTGCGTGCGCCTGCTTTTAATAAAGCATTAATAAGGCTTTCCATGGCAAACACGCCATAGCGTGCTGCATCGGTATTCATAGAGCTGCTTTCATCCCCAGGGAGCAAAAAGTGATTCATGCCGCCAATGCCGACTAACGGATCACGAACACAGGCTGCAACGCAAGAGCCTAAAATTGTCATCAACATTTCTGGTTCTGTGCTTGAAACATACCAATCGCCTGAGAACAGTTTAACAACTGTCACGCGCTCTTTTTCATCGAAATAGCGTTTGTTGTTCGTACCAGCAAACGGCTGTGTGCGTCGTCGATCCGGTTGATTGGCAGGCTGCGCAAGTTTTACACTCATGTATTCTTGCGGTAAATCGTCCGCCCCTCTAACGTAAATGCATCGCAAATATTAAAAAGATTTTCGGAATGCCCGATATAAAGCCACCCTTTAGATTGCATCACATGAGCCATACGCCCAAACATTTTACGTTGTGTCGGTTTATCAAAATAAATCACCACGTTACGGCAAAAAATCATATCGAATTTGCCCTGCATCGGCCATTGCTCAAGCAGGTTTAGTCGCTTAAAAGAGACGAAGGCGCGTGTTGCCTCATTCACTTGCCCTTTAAGGGCACCCGCCTTGACGGGTTCCAAATATTTTTTCTGATAGGCAGCAGGCACATCGCTTAAAGCATCAAGAGTGTATTCCCCCCGTTGTCCTGTTTCCAGCACGTTGGTATCAATATCCGTTGCGAGAATTTTCACGTCCCACTGATGAATATGGGGGAGTGCTTCTTGCAACGTCATCGCAATGGAATAGGCTTCCATCCCTGTTGAACATCCCGCTGACCAAATACGTAATTTTTTTGGATTGTTGGGTTTTGCCACAATGCCCTGCACCGTTTTGAGTAAGTGCTCAAAATGATGTCCCTCGCGGAAAAAATGCGTGAGGTTGGTGGTAATGGCGTTCACCAAATTACCTAACTCCTTTTCGCCTTCAGGGCTTTGAATCAATGCACAATAGGCCGCAAAACTATCAAGGTGCAACGCACGCAAGCGTCTCGCAAGCCGAGAATACACCATATCGCGTTTGTGATCCGCGAGCACAATCCCTGTGTTTTTCCCGACCCATTCGGTTAAAAAACGGAAATTATCCTCGCTAAACGCGAATTCACGGTCAGTAGAGAGGGCGGGGTTGGACATACAGTTTTTCGGGTTTTAGGGGTTAGGTTTTAGGAAATGGGGAGAGGGGGAGAGAATGACATTCACCCTATACCCTCTTTAAAATTCCTCCCACCCTGCATCATACCCGCCACGACCACCCCCACTCGCAACTTTCTTCGCGGGCTTAGCGGCTGTCTTAGCAGGGCGATTGCTGGATGTATGCACCAGCTTTTGTACCAATGCTGGCTTGCTTTGCACCACCACCTTTGGGGTAAACGCGCTGTTATGGGGATCATTGCCGTCTTCAAGGGTGAAGAAGCTCATGAGGCGTTCTAGCTCTTGTGCTTGTTCCACCATGGATTGTGCAGCAGCCGTGTTTTCTTCCACGAGTGCAGCGTTTTGCTGGGTTACTTCATCCATTTGCGTAATAGCGGTGTTGATTTCATCAATCCCCGTTGCCTGTTCCGCACTGGCAGAGGCAATTTCCGCCACAATATTGGTGACTTGTTTTACGGAATCCACAATCCCTTTCAGGCTTTCACCCGATTGGTTCACCAGTTGCGCCCCTGTTTTAACTTGTTGTGCACTTTCACTGATGAGGGCTTTAATCTCTTTAGAAGCCGAAGCTGAACGCCCTGCAAGAGACCGCACTTCTGAGGCCACCACCGCAAAGCCCTTGCCCACTTCCCCTGCACGCGCCGCTTCAACAGCCGCATTCAGCGCAAGAAGGTTGGTTTGGAACGCGATTTCATCAATCACCCCAATAATGTCAGAGATTTTCTGTGATGAGCGTTCAATGCTGCTCATCGCACTCACGGCTTCATCCACCACACGTCCCCCCTCTGCAGCAACCACGCTAGCTTTGCCAGACAACTCATTTGCGGTTGAGGTATTTTGGGAATTTTGTTTCACGGTGCCGGTGATTTCTTCCATCGATGCCGCTGTTTCTTCTAGGGAAGATGCTTGCTCTTCGGTACGCTGCGAGAGATCGGTACTGCCAGAGGCAATTTCTGTTGCAGCGGAATTCACCGCCTGTGCTGCCTCAATAATTTGCTTCACCATCCCAAACAATTTCTCAATAGTGCCATTAAGCGCTGTTTGCATTTCGTTGAACGACCCTTGATAGTCGCCCGCCATGCTGCGTGTTAAATCCCCTTGTGACAGGCTGTTCAACACGTCTACCGCTGCATTGACAGGCATATCAACACTTTCCATCAGCTTGATCATACTGGCTGTCATGTCGCGATAGAAACCCTCAAATTGCTTGGTATCAATACGATTGCTCAAATCACCCTTGATAACACCCGCAATGAGGTTGTTAATTTCTTCAATGGCGAGTTTCTGCTTGCTAATATCTGTCGCATATTTCACGACTTTTACAAACTTGCCGCTCGCATCGGGAATGGGGTTGTAAATGGCTTGCAACCAGATAACCTCCCCATTTTTCTTAAGGCGTTTGAACTCACCGTTTTGTGCTTCCCCACGGTTTAATGCTTCCCAGAATGATTTGTATTCAGGACTGGTACGGTATGCTGCATCAACTAAGATACTGTGATGCTTGCTTTTAATTTCATCCAAGGAATTATACATCATCGCCTGCAAGAAATTCTCGTTCGCGGTAAGGATGCTGCCATCCATGTTGAATTCAATCACAGCTTGCGTTTTGCTTATCGCCGCCATTTTCCCTGCATAGTCGGTGTTCAGTTCATCAGCGCGTTTTGAATCTGTCACAACGTTCCAGTCAACATACGAACCTTGGAAACTCCCATCACGGCTCGGCAAGGGATTGGCAGTCAGAGATAACCATTCATCGCCGAGCTTAAACTCTGCTTTGTGGGGCAGCTTCATGCTTTGCAACATGCCCCGTTGGTGACTCGGGCTTTTGTGGAAAATATCAATGTTTGAGCCCACAATTTTATCCGCTTTAACGGGCAACAATTTTTCTAGCTTCCGTAATATTGCAATCGAAACATCGTTAGCGTAGGTGATGTTGAAGTCTTTGTCGCACATCATCACAGGGGTTGAGAGACTGGTGATCATGCTTTCCAGACGCACGCTTTTTTCTACAGAATTACGCAGTTCCATCATGCCATGCGTTAATTCCGCCAACTCATCCCTGCCTTTAGGAGGATTGATCTGTAGTGTGTAATCACCAGCAGCCAAAGCCTTGGTATTTTGTGCAGCTTTGCGTAAAGGCTTGCTCACAAGCGTTCCCACAAAAGCCCCCGCAACACCCACCACCACAAGCGAAATGGCCATGATGATGAATAGAAGTTTTTTTGATGCCGTAATGTCTGCAAAAGCAAGTTTTGCTGGCTGGTGCATAATCACTGTCCAGTCTAATCCTGCAAAGCCCATGGCACCATCGGTGCGTGACCAGCTTGCTGCATCTTCCTCCCCGCTGCCTAAATCTTTCTCAAGATCACGTCCTGTTGCTGCTTTTAAAGCAGCCGTCGCCAAAGGAATCTCAAGGCTTGCTAAAGATTTTTTGCCAATAGTATTGCTATCGCGCTTGATTGCGTCCGCACGTGCCGCTGGGTCATAATTTACGAGAGCGATGCCTTGGTTGTCCTCAATAGCAAAAGCAATATCCTGCGCGCCCGCTGCTTTCTTTTGGTCATACACGTGTTTAACTATGCCTTCTACCAAGCCAAAATCAGCGAAGTTCGCCCACACACCAATCATCTTGCCGTTTGCATCATAGGCAGGCGCAGCAAAAGTAAGGGTGAACCCATCTTCGCCTTGATACGATTCTGCAACGAATGATTCATAGTGCGGTTGCTCAACAACGGTGCCCGTCAACACATCCGTTTTCAGGAATTCTTTGTTGACGGCTTTTTGAAACCACGTTGCCCCTTTGAAGTTTTTTGCATATAGATCTTTGGTATTAATGGGTTTTCCTTGGTTATCGCTTGAATTAACCGCGGCAACATTGCCCTCTAAATCGACCAACACCATGAGCTTATAGAAACCATAGTTCACCATGTAGGTGTCCATTGCTGAAACCAACGCATTTTGCGTGCCTTTGCCATACCAGTTCTTTTGGTCTTTGGTTGCGGTGTTAGCGACAAACGCCTGCACATCCCCATAGCGCTCAAAAAGGTTGCGATCGATAATTTCGCCCACTGTTTGCGTTGTGATGAGCATATCGTCTAGCTTTACAGACTCCATTTTGCTGAATTCATTGAACACAATGGGCATCGCTGCTGCAAGCGGCAGCAACCCAAAAACCAAGAGCAACAACGTTAGCTTGGTGCGAATTTTTAAACGTGACATGTGATGTTCCTTCAAGTTAAGTAAAGTTAAGCGGCGTGTTCCAAAGCAGTTTCGATAATTTTTGTTTCAAACAAATGCTCGATGTTCAGCAACACCACCATACGATTCTCCAACGAAATTAACCCATCGATATAGTCTGCATCATGTGCTGTTTCTGTTTCGGGAGCAGGCTTAATATCGCCCGCGTTCACCGTCAGAATGTCCGATACCGTATCCACCAACAGTCCAATATTACGCTCGCCAACGGCCATGATAATCACCACGTTTTTGGCGTGCGCGTCTGTCTTGCCTTGGTTAAAGCGTGCTCTGAGGTCAAAAATGGGGATAATAAGTCCGCGCAGATTCATCACCCCGCGCATATAGTCCACCGAGTTTGGCAGGCGGGTTACATCCGTCCAGCCTTTAATCTCGCGGACAATCATAATATCCACGCCATATTCCGCATCCCCCACCGTAAAACTCAAGAATTCTTGGGGAATTCCTGCATTCTCGATACTTTGCGTGTCATCCGCACGGGTTTTATCGTAAGTGTCGCTCATCGTTCGTACTCCTTAATTGTAGGGGTATGGGGTTTAGGCATGAGGGTTTAGGAAGAAAATTATCCCAAACCCTAATGCCTAAACCCTATCCCCTTGCTTATGCTGCCTTCTGTTCTCTCCCCACCAATCCCTGCAAATCATTCACTTCCAAAATAAGTGAGACTTTTCCATCCCCCAAAATGGTTGCGCCTGAAATGCCCTCCACAGGGTCAGCGTTTGCCGATAAGCTTTTGATGACAACCTGCTGTTGCCCCACCAGTTCATCCACCACGATGCCCATTTTGCCTTTGCGGCTTTCCACAAGCACAATCAGCGCACGACTGGGTTCAGCCTCTGCGCCGTGAATACCAAATAGTTGATACAGATAAATCACGGGGATAAATTCCCCTCGCACGTTCAGCACATCCTTGTGCCCCTCAACGTGCCGTACTTCGCCCTGTTTCGGGCGGAGCGTCTCAATAATGCTCGTAATCGGGATGATATAATTTTCATTACCGACTCTCACAATCATACCATCTAAAATGGCGAGCGTCAAGGGAAGGGAGACCGTAAAAGTTGTCCCTTGCATAGGGCGATTGACCACGTGCACCAAGCCGCCCATACCTTCAATGTTGCGGCGCACCACATCCATGCCCACGCCACGCCCTGAAATATTGGAGACAACATCAGCGGTTGAGAATCCTGCGTGAAAAATTAGATTATCTATTTCTTGTGGGGAGAGAGTACTCCCATCGCCCGCAACCAAGCCTTTTTCCACGGCTTTTTTCAGGACTTTCTCGCGGTTAATCCCTGCGCCATCATCACTGATTTCAATAACAATCCGCCCGCCACGATGTTCCGCCGAAAGATGAATGGTCCCTTGTGCGGGCTTGTCTGCAGCGAGACGTTTTTCAGGCGTTTCAATGCCATGATCTGCCGAATTGCGAATCATATGGGTAAGGGGATCGCCCAACTGCTCAATCACTGTTTTATCCACCTCGGTACTTTCGCCCGAAACTACAAGACGAATATCTTTACCGAGCTGTGTGGAAATATCGCGCACAATCCTAGGTAGCCGAGAGAAAATGGATTTGACAGGCTGCATCCGCACCGACATTACCACTTCTTGAAGTTCGCGCATATGATGCGCAAGAGCATCAACGCCACGCAATAAATCGACAAACTGTTCTTGCGGCAGCGTGCGCGTTTGCATCCGCACCATCGCCTCCGTGATAACCAACTCGCCCACCATGTTGACGAGCTTATCGACTTTTTCTAAATCAACCCGAATGGTGCAGCTGGCGGGCGTTTTAGCCTCATTTTGCGCATCTTTCCTAACGGCTTTTTCGGTTGTGCTCTGTGCGTCTACAGCTGGCACACCAGAAACACTCATTTCTTTTTCTTGCGCTGTCACGGACAGGTCGCAAGCATCTTCAACGAACTCAAAAACCTCTTTAATAGCAGCAACAGGCTTGTCCGTCACAAGCGTAATGTTCCATGATAGGTAGCATTGCTCAGGGTCGAGTGCGTCGATGTTAGGCACTTTTGTTGTGTCGGCAACAATAGTGGCGTCGCCCAATTTCTGAAGTTCTTGCAACAATAACAGCGGCTCATTACCTGTGGCAAACAGGTTGAGATGCGGCGCAAAAATAATTGAATAGGTTGTTTGTGTGTTGTTTTCCACAAGCGGTATTTCGTCAAAAAGCCCGTACGCTTCTGTTTCTGTGGCGTTGGAATGACTCGCACAGTGTTGCAGTTTTTCTAAAATACTCTTCCCTAAGTCTGCAGCAGGGACCACGCCCTCTTGCGCCGCACGCACCATCTGGTTCACAATATCCGTTGCTTTGAGAAGAATATCGACAGCATCTCGCGTGGGCAAAACCTTGCCTTCACGCATCGCGTCCAACAAGGCCTCCAGCACGTGAGTGAAATTGGTGATATAGGTTAAGCCAAATGCGCCCGACCCGCCCTTAATGGAATGGGCACAGCGAAAAATCGCGTTCAGTTGTTCGTTATCTGCCGTCTCGGGATCAAGCTCCAACAATCGCTCTTCCATCTCCGCCAGCAATTCTAAGCTTTCGGTGATGTAGCTTTGCTTGAAGCGTTCAAGATCAGTGTTCGTTGTCATGGAACACCTCCCGCAGAAATGTTGGCAATGGCAACGAAAATGGCTGAGAGATTTCGGCTATCATCTCTAGCATTTCATCTGCCCACAGCCGTTCGATCCATGATAACATCACCCCCGTCGACGCTGCTTGATGAAGAGGGGAAAAGTTTAGCATGGGCAAACCTTTTTGACCACTTCCACCAATTTTTCTGGGTTAAAGGGTTTTACAATCCAGCCTGTTGCGCCCGCCGCTTTGCCCTCTTCTTTTTTACTCCCATCGCCTTCGGTGGTGAGCATCAAAATGGGTGTAAATTTGTAATTACCATCCGCACGCAGCGCACGAATCAACTCAAATCCGTTCATGTTGGGCATGTTCAAATCGGTGATCACCACATCCACTTTATTGGCGACGATTTTAAGCAGGGCATCTTTCCCATCTTCAGCTTCCACAACCTCATAACCCGCCCCTTTCAGGGTAAAAGAAACCATCTCACGCATAGTGCGTGAATCATCAACGGTGAGTGCTTTTTTTGCCATGATACAATCTCCATTATGCAAAAACGTCTGTCATTCCCAACACCGCAAGGCTTGCGCTAAAGGCAGGGCTGGGGTTGTTAAAATGAAGCGGGGTATTTTTATGACATGCCAGCAGCGCTTGTACCGCTGGTGTTGTTATCCATTCAACATGACTTGCATCACACAATACAGCATGATCACCCCCAGGGCGATTGCATTAGGAAGTAGATAAAATATAGGAATAGCTTTAGATAGCAAGTAAAATCCCCGAAGAAGGAGTTTAGCATGTTAAAGTCTATTCGCGAATA
>JBILKT010000222.1:0-2543 GCA_044376545.1 Alphaproteobacteria bacterium | reverse complement strand
AGTTTACATAAGGTAAATGCGGCTTTTGAGTAATTTTCTAACGATGAAAGGGCAAAAAAGACGAGCACTGCGTAAGTCCTGACATCGCTTCAGTTACAAAAAGCGTGCAACGCATCCTATCATAACATCCCCGTGTGACAAAAATTAACGAATTGTTAAGAGGCGCGCTTGCGCAGATATGTTGCCCCTTTACAACATATCTGCGCAAGGACTTACGCGATTATGATAGCAACGCTCTCCATCCTGCTTCATCCAGCATTGTCACCCCTAATTCTCGTGCTTTTTTCTCCTTAGAGCCCGCTGCGTCCCCTGCCACCACATAGTCTGTTTGTGCAGAAATACTGCTGCTGACTTTCGCCCCTGCCTGCTCGGCTTTGGCTTTTGCTTCGGCGCGTGTCATTGTGTGCAGCGTTCCTGTAAACACAACTGTCTTGCCCGTGAGAGGGGTAATGGTGCGGGTTGTGTCTGTATAGGCAAGAATGGTGAGGTGTTGTTGCAGATCGCTAATAACCTGTTGGTTGTGCGGTTCAGAAGCAAATGCGATCAAATCACTCGCCATGTTTACGCCAATGCCATCAATCATGAGCAAGTGTTGGTAAGCATCACTCAAAGGGTCTTGGGCTGTTTGTAGTGCGTTAAACCAGTTGTCTACCGTGCCATACTGTTTTGCCAAGGTTTTGGCGGTGGCTTCCCCCACTTGGGCAATTCCCAGCGCGTAAATGAAGCGATTTAAAGAGATGGTACGCCGTTGATTAATTGCGGCAAACAAGTTTTGTGTGGAAAGATTCCCCCAGCCTTTGCGGTGAGGAAGATCAATAATGCCCGCCTGTTGTCGCGCTTCGAGTGTGAATATATCAGCAGGGCTTTGAATCAATTTATCCTGCCATAAACCTTCCACTTCTTTTCCTCCCACCCCTTCGATATCAAAGGCATGACGGGAAATGAAATGCTTTAAGCGTTGCACCGTTTGAGCACTGCAAATCAACCCGCCTGTGCAGCGGCGTGCCACTTCGCCCCCATTGCGACTCGCGATACTGTCGCACACAGGACAATGATCAGGAAACACAAACGGCACGGCTGTTGCAGGGCGTTGGGCAAGATCCACGCCAGTGATTTTGGGAATCACATCCCCTGCGCGTTCTAAGAACACCGTATCGCCCACACGAATATCTTTGCGGCGTATTTCATCCTCATTGTGGAGCGTTGCTTTGCTCACCACCACGCCGCCCACGGTGACAGGTTCAACCAAGGCAACGGGCGTCAACACCCCTGTGCGCCCGACTTGGACAATAATTTCGCGCAAGATCGTTTTTGCCTGTTGTGCAGGAAATTTGTGGGCGATTGCCCAACGCGGGCTTCGGCTTACGGTGCCGAGGCGCTCTTGCCAGTCAAGACGGTTCACTTTGTAAACAATGCCGTCAATGTCATAGCCCAACGTTGCACGATCGGTAAAAAGCCGCTCGTAAAATGCCAAAATTTCTAGTTGCGTCGCGCACACTGCGTAGCGGGGATTGGTTGGCAGGCCCCATGCTTTAAAGCAGTTCAGAATCTCAGCGTGCGTTGCAGCAAAGGGTGCAGAAACTAACCCTGTGGCATAGGCAAAAAATTGCAGCGGGCGGCTTCTTGTCATCGATGCATCAAGCTGCCGTAAGCTGCCCGCCGCCGCATTACGCGGATTGGCAAACAGCGGCTTATTTTGCGCTGCTTGCTGTTGATTAAGGGCAGTAAAGTCTGCATGGCTCAGGAATACTTCCCCGCGAATTTCCAAAATGTCAGGAATATTATCGCCCTGCAAGCGATGCGGGATGCTTTTGATTGTGCGGAGGTTGGCGGTGATGTCTTCCCCGTCTGTACCATCGCCCCGCGTGGCTGCTTGCACAAACACACCTTTTTCATAGCGAATATTGGCAGAAAGCCCGTCTATTTTTGGTTCTGCGACAATTGCAATCTCTTGACCCTCGGCTAAATTCAAGAAACGGCGAATTTTTTGGAGAAAATCGGTAATATCTTCCACAGAAAAGGCATTCCCCAATGAGAGCATGGGGATGCCGTGCCGTACTTTAGCAAAGTCACTGGCAATACTCTGTGCGCCGACTGTCTGTGTGGGAGAATCAGAGGTGACAAGGGCGGGGTGCGTGGCTTCTAATGCCTGTAATTCATGGATCAGAGCATCGTATTCCGCATCACTAATCTCGGGGGCATCCTCCGTATAATATTTTTGGTTATGATGGCGAAGGAGGCGGCGGAGTTCTGCGATACGCAGTGCAGGGGAAGCTGAAAATAAGGGCAATTCCGCCGTCATAGTTATTATACCAATCCGCTTAAGTTTCGTAACTACCCACCTAGCATGCCTTCTTGTTAAAAGGCACTAGGCACTAGGCACTAGGGACGAGGAAAAGAAAGAGTATCAAAATAGGGGTAACTACCCAGCCCCCTATAAAATTTGCAATACATTGATTTTCAATGATTTTATTTTTGGCATTTTACCAAATCAGGGACAAAAACGCTGTTTTTGACCTCAAAAACTGGAAAATAGCACTCAG